>SKTN01000422.1 GCA_007117945.1 Nitriliruptoraceae bacterium
AGGGCCGCAGCACCGTGCAGCCCGGCCGCGGCACCCAGGGCGCTGACCTGCACCCGGGGAACGGCGCCCAGCAACTCCCGCGCGGCGGTGCGGATCCGCGCGGCGATCGGGGGCGCGGCACCGATGCCCCCGGTCAGCACGACCACGGCGGGGTCCACCAGGGCCTGCAGGGCCAGGATCGTGACGGCGACCTGGCGCGCGAAGGTCGTGAGGACGGCCTCCGCCCCGGCGTCGTCGCTCGCGCGGGCGACCACCGCCTCGACGCTGTCGACCCGCCTGCTGCCACCGGCCGCGTGGTAGGCGTCGAGGAGCCCCACGCTGCCGACCGCCTGCTCGAGGGTCCCCTGGCGGCGGGTGGCGGGGTCCCACGGGTCACCGAACAGCGGGAGGTCGGCGACCTCCGCTGCGAGACCCCGGGACCCCCGCAGCAGGCGACCCTCGCTGATGATCCCGGCGCCGACACCCGTGCCGAGGGACAGCACGACGAGGTCCTCGGTGCCGGCCGCGGAACCCGCGACCTGCTCGCCGACGGCCGCGAGGTTCACGTCGTTGTCCACGCGGACCTCGACGTCGAGGCGCGTGGCCAGGAGCCGGTGGATCGCGACCCCCTCGACGCCGGGGATGTTCTGGCAGCGGGTGAGGCGACCCGTCCGGCGGTCGATCACCCCCGGCATGCCGAGTCCGACGATGTCTGCACCGACCACTCCCCCGGGTCCAGCGCCGGTGACCGCCGCACAGCCGTCAACCGCCTCGGCGACGGCCTCGAGCAGTGCGGCGAGGCCGGTCGTCGGGGTCGCGACGTCCACCGGCTGCAGCAGGCCGCCATCCGGGGCGAGCCGGGCCACCCGGATCTTGGTCCCGCCCAGATCGACCGCGATCCGGCCGGTGCCACGCCTCACTGCCCCGCCCCCGGGGGCCGGGTGGGCCGCGGCGATCCCGCCGGGGCCCACCTGCCAGCGACCACGGGCTGGCTCACCGACCCCGCCCGGCGAGGGGGTCCCAGGTCCCCTGGGCGACCTGCGGCACGTAGTCATCGAGGTCGAGGTCCTTGAGGTCGACCGTGCGCCGGGACTCGGCGGACAGGTAGGCCGCCATCATCAGTTCGGTGACGACCAGCCCGTCATACACGGTCTCGCGCGGGCGGTGTCCCGCACGGAACGCTGCCACCATGTGCCGGTTCTCACCGGTGTAGCCGTAGGTCATGGCCTCGTCCTCGAGCAGCGGCATCAGCCCCTGCTCGGAGTTCTGCTTCTCCACGAGGTCCTCGCCCTGCTCGCCCTGCAGGGCACGGCTGAGGAAGATGCGCGCGGGCGTGTCGAGGGTGTTGACCTGGGCGGAGTACTCGGGTCCGAGCAGCTCGAAGGACAGCCGCAGGCCCGCCCCGACGTAGCTCCAGGAGGTCGTCGCCTCGGCGATCACCAGGTCGCCGTCGCCGTTGCGGAACTCCACCGTGGCGCGGGCGTAGTCCTCGGCCGGATGGCGGTGGTAGTCCACCTCGCCGGGGTAGGTGGCGGCCAGCTCGTCGGCGTAGCGCTCGCGGGTCCACTTCAGGCCCGCGATGCTGGCGCTCACCGACAACGGCGTCAGCCAGGTGCCCGCATCCTGCCCCGGTGGGGTCAGCAGGTAGCGGCTGGCCTCGATCGAGTGGCACATCATGTCGCTGAGGACGCCGCCACCCTGCAGCTGCGCGTTCCAGAACCAGGCGCGGTGCGGTCCGGAGTGCTCCTCGGCGCTGCGCGCCAGGTAGGGCGCGCCCGCCAGGCTCGCGCCGCGGGCCCACACGATCTCCTTGGCGCGACCGAGCCCGGGTGCGAAGACCTGGTTCTCCAGGTAGCCCGCCTCCAGCCCGGCACCCTCGATCGCGGCGACGACCCGCTTGGCCTCCGCGAGCGTGCGTGCCAGGGGCTTCTCCACGGCGATGCCCCTCAGCTCGGCGCGGCCCGCACTGACCTCCTCACAGATGCGCTCGATCGTCTCGACGCGCACGTGGTTGGGTGTGGTGACCCACACGGCGTCCACGCGCGGGTCGCGCACCAGTTCGGCCAGGTCGTCGGTGACGGTCGGTTCCCCGACGCCGAGCGCACGACACCGCTCCGCCAGGGCACGTGCGGTGGCGTCGTTGCGGCTCTGGATCGCGACGATGTCACCGCCCCGTACCCCCGTCCAGCTCTGCGCGTGGAAGTTGGCGATGAAGCCGCTGCCCACGATGCCGATTCCCAGGTTGTCCGTCACGTCCGTGCCTTTCCCTTGCGATGACTACTGGCGGAGTCGCCGCTGGCGCCCATACAGCGACAGCAGCACGATGAGGATCACCCCGTTGACGACCTGGCGGCCGGCCGCCGGGATGTCGAGCACGATCAGCAGGTTGCGCATGGTCTGGAGCACCACGGCGCCGACCGCGGTGCCCAGGTAGCCGCCGATACCGCCGGCCAGGGTCGTCCCGCCGATCACGACGGCGGCGATCGAGATGAGCTGGTACTGGTCGGCGAGGTTGATGGAGGCCGCGCCGGCGAAGCCCAGGAGCATGATGCCGCCGAGCGCCGCGTACAGCGAGGAGGCCACGTACAGCAGCACCAGGTTGCGCTGGACGTTGATGCCCGACAGGAAAGCGGCCTCACGGTTCGCCCCCAGGGCGTAGACGCGGCGCCCGAAGGTCGTGCGCCGCAGCAGCCAGATGGTGCACACCGCCACGACCAACCAGATCCACACCGACCCGCGCACGCCACCGAGCGCGGTGCCGTTCACCACCTGGCTGAGCACCGCCGGGGCACGACCCTCGGGTTGTCCGCCGGAGTAGACGCGGATGATGCCGGTGACCACCCCCACCATGCCCAGGGTCATCACCAGGGGCGGGATGCGCAGGTAGGCCACGCCGATGCCGTTGGCCAGGCCGATCAGGCCGCAGTAGGCGAAGGCCGCCGCGATCGCCACGAGCAGCCGCTCGTCCTCCCCCTGGCTGACCTGGGCAACGACCACGGTGGAGAAGGTGGCGATCTTGCCCACCGAGAGGTCGATGCCCTCGCCGCCGCCGAGGATGACGATGGTCTGCCCAGCGGCGATCACCCCGAGGAAGGCGGCGATCCGCAGGGTGTTGACGAAGGAGCCGTAGGAGGCGAACCCCGGGGCGACGAGGTTGCCGGCGGCGAACAGGGCCAGCAGCACCAGCAGGGACAGGACCACGGGGTTGCGGAGCAGGTCGCGCGGTTCGGCGAGCTGCGCACGGTCGCGGAGCGTGGCGAGGTTCATCGGCCCCGCCTCCGCCCGGACCACAGTCCGGCCAGCGCCAAGGCGAGGATCACCAGCAGACCGTCGATCAGCTGCCGGACGTCCGTCGGTGGCCGCAGGGCCACGAGCAGGCTGGTCAACAGCTGCAGTACCAGCACCCCGATGATGGTGCCGCCGGCGCCGCCCGCGCCGCCCGACAGCCGGGTGCCGCCGATCACCAGGGCCGCGATCGAGGCCAGGGTGAGCCCCCCGCCCGCCAGCGCATCGGCGGAGCCGGAGTTGGCGAGCATGGCGAAGGAGCCGATCGCCGCGTAGGCACCGCCGATGACGTAGGTCAGCACCTGCACCCGTGCGACCCGGACGCCCGTGGCGAAGGCGGCCTGCTCGTCGCCCCCCACGGCGTAGACGTGGCGCAGCAGCCGGGTGCGCTTCAGCACCAGCCAGCTGAGCCCGATCAGCAGCAGCAGCCACGCGGCGTTCGGGATACCCAGGAGGGTGTCGCGGTAGCCGAGCACGATGACGTCCGGCATCCGCGGTGCGGCTGCGGTACCGGGGGGCAGCACGTAGAGGGCCAGGCCGGCCCACACGAAGCTGGTCGCGAAGGTCGCGACGATGGGTTGCAGCCGGACGATGGCGACCAGCAGACCGTTGACCAGCCCGCAGGCCGCACCCGTGGCCAGCCCCGCGAGCAGTGCCGCCGGCAGCCCCCAGGGCTCCACCACGGACACGGTGACGACGCTGGACAGGGTGGCGATCACACCGATCGACAGGTCGATGCCGCGGCCGAGGACGATCACCGTCTGGCCGACCGCCACGGCCGCCAGGGGGATCACGTTGGCGAAGATGGAGCGGATGTTGAAGGCGGTCAGGAAGTTGTCCGCCACCACCAGGTTGGCGAACAGGGTGGCCAGCAGCAGCGCGATGGCGGTGGTGATCGGGAGCCGGCCCTGCAACAGCCAGGTGCGCGCGTCCCTGAGCAGGGTGGTCGTCGGCGGCAGGGTGGGCGTCTTCATGTCGCCGCGACCTGGAGGGAGTCCGCGACCAGTCGGTCCCGGGTCAGCTCGTTGCCGGAGAGCTCGCTGACGACCCGGCCCTCGAAGAACACGAGGACCCGGTGGCTCAGCGCCAGCAGCTCGTCGTCATCGCTGGAGTTCAGCAGCACGGCGACGCCCTGCTCGGTCAGCGCGGTGATCACCTCGTAGAGCTCGGCCTTGGCACGCACGTCGATCCCCTTGGTCGGATCGTCGAGCAGCACGACGCGTGGGTCGGTCAGGAGCCACTTGCCGACCACCACCTTCTGCTGGTTGCCCCCCGACAGGGTCATGACGCCGTCGTCCAGGGACCCGTACTTGATCTGCAGCTGCTCGCCGGCACGGACCGCGGCCGCGCGTTCCGCGGCGTCGGAGAGCACACCGAACCGCGCACGGCCCCGCATGCTCGGCACCGTGAGGTTCTCCAGGATCGGCCGCACCGGGAACAGCCCCTCGCGGCCGCGGTTGCCGGGGACCAGGGCGATGCCGTGATCCACCGCCTGCTTCGGGCGTCGAGGCAGCGCGGGCTGACCGTCGATCGTGACGCTGCCCCCGCGGATCCGTACGGCCCCGAACAGGGCGTTCAGCAACGCTGACTGCCCCTGCCCCGCGAGCCCGCCGAGGCCGAGCACCTCACCGGCGGCGACGCGGCAGCTGATGTCCTGGAGCCGGTCGGTGGTCAGCCCTTCCACCTCGAGGCGGGGCACATCGCGGGCCGCCTCCAGGGACGCCGCGCCGCGGCCCTCAACCACCTCCTGGGCCGGGGCGGTGACCGAGCCCACCATCAGCTCGACCAACTCGGCCTCGGTGGTCTCCGCGAGCTCCACCGCACCGGCCACGGCACCGTTGCGCAGCACCGTGGCACGGTCGCACAGGTCGTAGATCTCCCCGAGCCGGTGGGAGGTGAACAGCACCAGGGCCCCTGCGGCCCGCAGCTCCCGGACCACCGCGCTGACCACCTCGACCTGGGCGCTGTACAGCGACGCGGTCGCCTCGTCGAGCACGAGGATGTCGGGCTCCCGGGCGATGGCCTTGGCGATCTCCACGATCTGCTGCTCACCGGGGCTCAGGGACCCGACGGGTGCCTGCAGCGGCAGGGTGTTGCCGTGGAAGGCCGGTGCGAACCGTTCGAGGAGGGCCGCCGCCCGCTCGCGGTCCCGGCGGCGCTGCACGAACCCGAGTCGGGTGCTCTCGAAGGCCAGCACGATGTTGGCGGTCACGCTGAGATCGGGGACCAGGCTCAGCTCCTGGAACACCGCGGAGATGCCGCGGTGGTGTGCGTCCTGGGGTCGGTCGATGCGGGTGTCGGCCCCGTCCACCTCGATGGAGGCGCGGTCCGGTGCGACCACGCCGGTGAGGATCTTGTTCAGCGTGCTCTTGCCGGAGCCGTTGGCACCGAGCAGTCCGTGGACCTCGCCGCGCTCAGCCGACAGGCTGGCGTCGTCGAGGGCGACGACCCCGCCGTAGCGCTTGTCGACGCCCCGCATCTCGAGGAATGCCACGGATCCGGCTCCTGCATGGTCGTGGTGTCCTGGCCACACCGTCGGTGCGACCACCCTGGGGTGTGGGGGTGGTCCCGGTCCACACCGAGGTGGGACCGGGACCACCCGCACCGGTCAGG
Source organism: Nitriliruptoraceae bacterium (assembly GCA_007117945.1). Lineage (GTDB taxonomy): Bacteria > Actinomycetota > Nitriliruptoria > Nitriliruptorales > Nitriliruptoraceae > T1Sed10-7. Next base: position 5,878 of record SKTN01000422.1, read on the forward strand.
TCACTGGAAGAACTGCGCGACCTCGTCCTCGGACAGCATGACGTCGAGGGAGTAGCCGTCGGGCTCGCCCTCGGCGCGCTCCAGCGCCTCGTCGAGGGTCGCGTTGGTGAAGCTGTCCGGCAGGGGCAGCAGCAGGGTGTTGCCATCGGTCAGCTGGGACTCGTCGATCTGCTCACCCTGGAGCTCCATGAGCGCGACCCGCAGCGCGGTGACCGCGACGCCGGGAGGGTTGATGACGCCGATGGTGTCGACATCGTTCTCCTCCCACAGGCGCAGGTACCCGGCGCGGGCCTCGCCCGTGGTCACCAGGTCGAGGCGATCCGCGTCGATCAGCGCCCTGAGGACACCTTCGGCGACGCCGTCCTGGGCCCACACGCCGTCGATCTGGTCGCCGTACTGGCTCAGCAGCTCCTGCATGACGCTCTGGCCCTCAGCCTGGCTCCAGTCCGCGTTGGTGTTGGCGAGTACCTCGATGTTGGCGTCCTCGAACACGCTCATCGCGCCGCCGACCCGCGCTTCGTTGGCCGGGTGGCCCGCGATGCCGTTGACCATCACGATCTCCGCACCCTCACCGACCTGGTCAGCGAGCCACTCCGCGGAGATCTGCGCCCACTGACCCTGGTCGATCACCACGTTGGTCACGCTCTCGCTGGTGACCGCCTGGTCGACGGCGTAGATCAGCACGCCCTCCGCGGCGGCCTCGTCGAAGGCGGCGTTGAGGGCGTCGGGCGAGTTCGGGTTGATGATGATGGCGTCGACACCGGCGTTGACCAGGTTGCGGATCTGCTCGATCTGCCCGGCCTCGTCGACGTCGTCGTTCTCGATGATCAGCTCGTCGATGAGCCCCTGGTCCTGGTACTCGGCCACCGCCTCCTCGAGGTTGGCGATCATCTGGGTGCGCCACTCGCTGGCGGTGAAGCCGTTGCTGACGCCGATGGTGAAGGGCCCGGCATCGGGTGCCGCATCCTCGGTCTCGTCCTCGTCCTCGTCGGGGTCGGCCTCCTCCGTGGTGTCGGTGTCGGGGTCAGGGTCGGCCGTGTCGGCCTCCTCACCGTTGCCGCATGCTGCGAGCACGAGCGCGAGCGCGAGCCCGAGCCCGAGCCACCTCGTCGTGCGTTGACGGAACGAACGCATCCTTGCCTCCCTCTCCTCCCCGCTTCGCGGGGGGTCGGCCGGCTTCTCCGGCGTGTCGGTACCTATGGGCGTCGCGGTCATCCGCTGACGCGGGTGTGCACGTCCAGGGCCCGCTGCACGAGCTGGCCCACGGCAGCAGGTGCGAGCAGCCGCTCGACCACCATCTCACCTGCTCCGCGGATGCCAGCTCGGTCACCGAGCCGTGGCGCGACGATCTGGAGGTGTCGTGTCGCGAGCGGCAGGGATCGCTGGTAGACGACCTCACGGACGCCTGCCAGGAGCTGCTCCCGCGCGTACGAGACGTCCCCGGCGATGACGATCACCGAGGGGTTGAACAGGTTCACGGCCGTGGCCACCACCTGGCCGAGGATCTGACCGGCCTCACGCACGGCGCGGGTGGCCGTGCTGTCCCCCTCGTCCACGAGCCGGACCACGGCCCGGGCGTCCGGGGTGTCGTGGCCCTGCGCCCGCAGGCGGTCCGCGATGGCCTGGCCCCCGGCCACCGCCTCGACGCAGCCGGTGTTCCCGCAGGTGCACACGGTGTCGTCGTGACCCTGGACGCGGACGTGACCGAGATCCCCGGCCGCTCCCTGCGCGCCGCGGTGGATCCGTCCGGAGGCGACGATGCCGCACCCGATACCGGTGCCCACCTTGATGAGCAGGAGGTCATCGACCTCCGACACCCAGTGGTCGTGGTACTCCCCGAGGGCCATGATGTTGACGTCGTTGTCCACCAGGACGGGGACGTCGAGGTCCTGGAAGTGCTGCGCGATGGGGTAGCCGTCCCAGCCCGGCATGATCGGTGGCGAGACCGCCCGTCCCGCGGAGTGCTCCACGGGCCCCGGCACGCCGATGCCGATCCCCCACACGGGTCGGGAGGGGCCCAGTTCGGCCAACAGGGCGTCGAACTGGTCCCGGACCCACCGCAGCACCTCCCTCGGACCCGCATCGATGCGGACATCGCCCGGTTGCTCGGCGAGGACCGTGCCCATCAGGTCCGTCACCGCGACGCGCGCGTGGGTCGCACCGAGGTCGGCGACGAGGACGCGGGCGGCGTCGGCGTTGAACGCCAGGCGGTTGGCCGGGCGACCGCCGGTGGAGGCCACCTGGCCGACCTCGGTCAGCAGCCCGGCCGCCAGGAGCCCATCCACGCGCTGGGTGACCATGGAGCGGGAGATCCCCGCCTGGGCGACCAGCTCGGGACGTGTACGCGCCACACCGTCACGGACCAACTGCAGGAGCTGCCCTGCGGAGCCGGCGACGGCGACGACGTTGTCCATACTTCGGACACTAACATGCAATGCTTTTGTTGGTCAACAGCAGAAGTCGGCGGACTTCGTGTTCCAGCGCGGGAGGGAAACCCCGTTGCCCTGGTGGATGTTGCCACGCGCTGCCCGCCGTCAGGTGCGGTGGCCACCGTCCCTGGCCACGGCATCCGGGCAGGACCGCGTCCCCGCGGTCGTCACCACACCGCGAGGTGGTCCTCGGCGACACCGAACAGCTCCACCGCAGCCGGTGTGCCCGCGGGACCGGGCACGGTCCCCCGCCACTGGCCGATGGGCTGGGTGTAGTCGCTGACGATCGGCCCGAGCTCCTCGCGCCGGCTCCGCTCGCCCGTGGGCACCAGGTCCAGTCGGGTGCCGGGACCGCGCACCTGCCAGGCGCCACCCGTCGCGTCCGCATCGACCGGTGCGAGGCGGTGGAGGTCGAGGGGCTGTGGCAGGCCGTCGGCCCACAGCAGGTCCTCGCCCTGGGCGGCGCCGTTCATCCCCGTGGAGGCGTTCAGCCCGATACGCCTCCCCCCTTTGTCGGGGCCCGCCCCCGCTGCCCACCGCCAGGTGGTGCGCCGGTCCTGGCGTCCGCTGGTCCAGTCCCGCCAGCCGTGCGCGTCGGCCACAGCGACCTGCGCACCGCTCAGGGTCAGTTCCAGCGCCGCACCCGTGCCCGCCGCCTTCTCCGTGACGTTCCAGCCGCCACCTGGGGTGGGGGTCGCCAGCACCACCGGCAGCACGTCACTGGTGGTCCGGGTACGCAGCGCCAGCGCGCCCTGGGCGGTGGGGACCTCCACCTCGATGCTGCCGTCGACGGTGAGGCCGAGGTGCGCGGTGCGGGTGTCGAAACGGGCGCCACCCGGCGGGGTCCGGCCGACGGTGCGGCCGGGCGCGCGGGTGGAGCGGGCGTCGAAGGTGGCGGTCGTCGTGCCGATGGTCGCGTAGGCGAAGGCCACGAGCACGGGACCCATCGCGACCACGGCGGCACCGGCCACCACGGTCCGGCCATCGGCGGTCCTGCCCCCCGTGGCGGCGTACAGCCACCGGCGCGCGCGGCCGCGACGCGGCCCGAGGCGCAGGGGATCGTGGTGCAGCCGTCCGGTCACCCGACCGAAGCGCAAGCCCCCCCCGGGCGCGGCGATCGCGGCGCTGTGGTCGGGCAGCGGGGACGGCTGCGGGGACAGCTGCGGGGACGGCGGCGACGGCACGGGAGCGGGCTCCTCACACGGGGGGCGTCAGAACAGCCGGGGGTGGAGCTCGTCCTCCCCGCGCAGGGCGGCGAGGTCCACCTCGACCCACCGGATGCCGCGGGACTCGG
>SKTN01000143.1 GCA_007117945.1 Nitriliruptoraceae bacterium
CCGATCTCGTTGCGGGCGACGGCCACGCCGATCGACGCGCCGACACCGACCGTGCCACCGACGGCGACGGACGCCGAGGCCGCGACGACGACCGCCTCGATCCGTGCCCGATCCCGCGCGGAGACCTCGACGCTGCCGGGCTGCCACCAGATCCCGCCGCCCGGGATGACGGTGGTGTCGTCGATGAGCGTCGTGACCTCCGCGTCGCGGATGCGCGCGCTGGTCTGGCTGAGGATCGTGTTCACCGACCGGGTCCCGGCGCCTGCCACGGCCACCCCGACCGTCCCGCCGAAGCCCAGACCCAGGGAGGCAGCGGCCGACACGCTGCGGATCACCGCCTCGCTGGTGGCCTGAACCAGGAGTCCACCGGCCCGCACCAGGAGGTCGCCGCGGTGCACGAGGGTCTCGACGACGGTGGAGATGGTGTTCTGCGCGATCGTGACGCCGACGGAGATCGCGACGCCGGCCGTCCCACCGAACGCGGCGGAGATCGCGGCAGCCACCGCGACGGTGTTGATCGTCGCGGCGTCACGGGCCACGACCCGGACCACGTCGGCGGTGACGGAGTGTTCCAGGGTGTCGAGGTTGGAACGGATCACCGCCTGCACCTGCGTGGCGATCTCGTTCAGAGCGACGACCCCGGAGCCGGCGAACCCGACCCCGGCCTTGCCGCCCGCACCCACCGCTGCGGTGGCGGCGACCACGAGGGCGTTGATCCGCTGGGTCGAGGTCGCGAGCAGGTCCACGGCACCGCCCGCCGTCACCACCGAGTCGACGATCGTGGCCGAGATGCGCGCGGCCGGGCCCCCGGCGCCGGCACCGAGGTCGTTGAGGGCGACGGCGATGCCGATGGAGGCGCCAACGCCCGCCTTGCCGCCGACGCCGACGGACAGGGCCGCGGCCACGATCGTGGCGGTGATGGTCGAGTCGTTGGTCGCTCGCAGCAGCACGTCCCCGGCACTGGTGACGGTGCTGCCGGAGATCCGGGCGTCGACCCGGCTGGCATCATCGTTGACCGCGACCGCACCAGCGCCGGCGACGGCGATGCCGGCCTTGCCGCCGATGCCGGCGGCCAGCGCGGCCGCCGCGGACACGACGTCGATGGTCGGTGCAGAGATCACCAGCTTGCCCTCGGCGGTGAGCTCGAGCACATAGGAGCGGCCGTCGACGTCGATGACCTGCCAGAGCGAGCCGGGGGTCAGTGCAACGATGCTGAGCGAGAAGCGCTCCTCGGCGACCTCGTCTCCCTGGGCGCTCTCGACGATGACGACGCGGGTGGTGTTGAGCGCGAGTCCGGCGTCCTTCAGGAGGTTCGCGATGGCCTGCTGGAGCGCGAGGACCTCTGCGGGCGACGGCGCGACGAGCAACCACTGCCCCGGGCTCACGGGCGCGGACGTCGACGCCGTGAAGCGGGCCGCGATATCGACCGCGCGGCCCTCATCTCCGGTGTCGACCTTCGGTCCGGTGTACCGGTAGATGCGGCCGACGTGCGGGCCGGACATGACCCGCACGGTGTCGCCGGGCTCCAGCACGCTGGTCCAGCCGTCGGGATCATGCGTCCGGTAGGTGGTTCCACTCGGGTCGTAGCTGTCGGGATCGCCGTCGTCGGGCCCCGGCGAGTTCGCGACGTCGCTGACGGCGAGGTCGAGGGAGTCCCGGTCGAACGTGACGCCGTGCACGGTCTCGCCGACGAAGCCGACCGTGTCAAGGGCGGTGGCGAGCGCGCTCGCGGCGATCGTGACGTCGCCACCGGTGGTGGTCACCACAGCACTGTCGATCGCTGCGGTCACGTCGCGGTCGATGCTGTTGATCGCGAACGAGAGCCCGACCGCCACGGAGACGCCGACCTTGCCGCCGAGCGACCCGGCGACCGCTGCCGCAGCGGCCACGGCTCGGATGTTGGAGCGGTCCAGGGCGGTGACGGTCACCCCGTGGGCGACGATGCCGTCGCCGGCCGAGCTGACGATGCGCGCCTCGGTCGTCGCGCTGATGCGGTTCTCCGCGTGGACCCCGGCCCCACCGATCGCCACCCCGGCCTTCTTGCCACCCGCGAGCGCCACGGAGGCGGCGGCGACGGTGGCTTCGATGCGCTGCTCGGCGGTCGCGGCGACCAGAACGTCGCCGGAGCTGTGGATCGCCGAGCTGCGGACCTCTGCCCGGCTCGCGTCCCCGACGGCGTCACCCAGGACGTGCACCCACCGGGAGCGGTCCGAGTGATCCTCCGACTCCAGGTCGATGAAGGGTGCGAAGTCCGGACCGAGGTAGCGGTAGACGGTGTCGTCGACCGGGTCCTGACCGGGGACGAACACGGTCTGGCTCGTCAGCAGCGCCGTCGGACGGTCCTCGATGCGGTGGGACGTGGTGGCGGCACGCGCGGCGTCGCCGGTGGACACGACCTCCCACTCGTAGCCGAGGAACTCGAGGACGGTGCCACCGAAGTTGTAGACCGTGCCGACGATGTAGGCCGACGGCTCGTCGTAGGTGATCTCGGTGATCTCCCCGTCGTCCTCCACCTCGGTGCTCAGGACGGCGACGTTCACGACCCCCTCGGCGTCCGGGGCGAGGTCGCTCGGGGCCCACCGCTCGGGGTTCTCCATGTCGAAAGCACCGAGGTTCACGGTGGCCGACAGCTGCTCGCCGACCCAGCGGTACAGCTCGCCGGTGCGGGGGCCGTCGGTGATCCGGACGGTCTCGCCGGGCTGCAGGGCGGTCGGGTCTGCGGTGTCGAGCCAGGTCGCCGCCTGGGTCGCGTAGGGGTCCCAGCCGACGAAGTTGCGGGCGACCGCGATCCCGATGGCGGCCCCCACGCTGGTGGAGGTCCCGAGACCGACGCTCGCGGCCACGGAGATGATCGTCGCCGCGATGGTGCGGGTGCTGTGCACGGTGACCGTGACGTTGCCGACGGGCTCCAGCTCGGTCCCGAGCGAGCTGGTGATGATCAGCGCCTCGGCGCTGCCGATGATCACGTTGGTCGCCGCGGCTCCGCCGCCCGACAGCGCGATGCCCTTCTGGCCGGCGGCGACGCTGACCGCGACGGCAGCGGCGGTGGTCTCGATGCTGGCGGCGTTGACCACCTCGACCAGCACGTGCCCGCCGTCGGTCAGGATGGTGCTGGACTCGATGACGGCGCGGGTGGAGTGCGGGAAGACCTGACCGCCCTGGGTCAGCTCCCCGATGCGGTTCATGGCGACGGTGACGCCGACCGCGGCGACGACGCTGGTGGAGTCCTTCCCCGCCGACAGTGCGGCCGAGACACCGATGCCGAAGGCCTCCACCTCGGCCACGGAGCTGGCCCGGACCGTGACGGTGACGGTGTCCGGCGCGGTCGAGGTGGTGGTGACCCCGGCGTCGCGGATCGCCGCCTGGACCTCGCGGGCGATGTCGTTGATCCCGACCGAGGCCGCCAGGCTGAGGGAGATGTTGTTGTCGGAGGCGATGGTGAAGGACAGCGAGCCGCCGCCGGCGTCAGCGGTGATGTCGGTCGCGTCCGTCGCGGTGACGGTGACCGTGGCGGCGGTGACCTCGGCACCGTCGATGGTGGCCACCACGCTGCCGACGATGTCGTTGATGGCGACCGCACCGGCACCGGCGAGGTCGAAGCTGGTCCTGTCGCCACCGACCGAGCCGGAGCCCGACGCGGCGAAGGCGAGTGCCGTGATCGATCCGGCGGCCTCCGCGATGACCTCGACGTCACCAGAGGCGGTGACGGTGGCGTCCTCGATGAGCGCGGCGACGTGGCTCTCGATCTCGCTGATGGCGACCGAGGCGCCGAAGCTCAGCCCGGTGCTGCTGCCACGGCTGAACACGACGCTGACCGCGCCGGCGTCCGCGCCGATGGTCGAGGTGTTGGCGGCGGTGACGACGACGTCGCCGTCCTCGGCCTCGACGTCGACGTCCCCGGTGATCCTGGCCTGGACCGAGGCGTCGACCGCGTTGATCATCACGGTCCCGGCGGCGGTGAGGTTGAACCCGCCGCCCTTGGCGGTGTGCACGCTGCCGGCGATGCCGAGACCCTCGGCGGTGATGGTGGCGGTGCTGCTCGCTTCGACGCGGATGCCCGTGCCTGCGGTCACCGGTGCGTCGTCGATGGCGGCGGTGACACGGCTGGTGACCTCGTTGACGGAGACGGCCGCCCCCACGGTGACACCGTTGGTCGTCTCCTTGCCGCTGGTGGTGATGGTCGCCGCCCAGGCGGTGTTGTCGGCGGAGATCTCAGCGGCGTCGGTCGCGGTGACGGTGACGCCTCCGCCAGCCGTGACCTCGACCCCGTGGATGCGCGCTATGACGGTGCTGGCGACGAGGTTGATCGCGACGGAGCCAGCACCGGTGGCCGTGAACCGACTGCCCGTGTTCCCCTGGCTGCCGCCCGCGTCCGGGTCATCGCTGTCCACGGTGCCGGGGATCGCTGGGTCGGGGTCGCTGTCGGGGATCTGGCCGTGGGTGGTCAGGGCACCGACGACGGACTGGGCCATGATGTCGGGGCTGGAGGTCGCCTCGACCATCACGGACCCCCCGGCGGTCACCGTCACCAGCTCGGGGGCGTCGGGGTTCGTCGGGTCCGGGTCCAGGGGACTCGCGGTGATCTCCGCGGTGACGGTCGAGTCGATGTCGTTGTAGGACACCGACGCACCGATCGTGCACGAGTTGCCCTCCGCCTTCGTCGCCGCCGCGGCACCGGCATCAGCGTCGATCGAGGAGTCGTCCGACGCAGTGACGGAGATGCTGTCGCTCGCGTCGACCGAGGAGCCGGTGACCTTCGCCTCGACCGTGCTGCTGATGATGTTGGCCGAGCCGCTGCCGGCGCCCGTGAACGCGAAGCCCGGCGTGGCGTTCTGGCCGCCGCTGCCGCTCTTGCCGCCGTTCGTCGAGCCGGTCCTGCCGCTGCTCGACTCCTGCAGGGTCCCTCCCTGGGCGCTGGTCTCGACCTCGATGGTGGCAGCCTGGCCGGCCGAGATGCCGATATCGCCCGCGGTGGCGGTCAGGGCGGAGCCGGTCACCAGCGCCTGCACGCTCGAGGAGATGTCGTTGAAGGCGAAGCTCGCGCCGGCGGTGACCGCGGGCGTGCCGGCCGCGACCGCCGCGGCGATCGCGTCGGCGTCGGCAGCAGCGTCGATGCGGCTCGTGCCCGACGCCGCCACGCGGATCGCGTGGGCGACGATCGTGCTGTCGACGATCCCCGCGACGACGCGGGAGGTGACGGTGTTGCCCGCGCCCGCCCCGGCGAAGGTGCCCTGGAAGCCGCCCTTTCCCTCGTCCGGTGCGCTCGGCAGCGTGAATCCCCATCCGACCCTTGCGGTGAACGCCTCGCCGCCGCAGGTCCCCGTCAGCTGCACGCGGTGGACGACCGAGCCCCGCTCGGTGTCCGCATCGGTCAGCTCGTACGTGACCGGGAGCGAGGTGCACCTTTCGCCCCCGCTGAGATCCCCACACCCGGTCAACGCGAGCGTCAGTTGGTCACCGTCGAGCGTGCTGCTGCCGTCGACGTCCGCGTTCGCGAGCTTCAGGCCGTCGAGCTGCTGATCGCCGGTGTTCTCGATCCCGAACACGTAGACCATGACCTGCTTGCCGTCGACCTCGTCCGGCGCGCCCACCACCCTGATCGTGACCCCCTCGAGTTCGACCTCACCGAGGAGGGATCCGGGGCTCGGCTGCTGCGGGTCGAGGTTCCCGGGGTCCGGGGGGGCGTCCTTGGCCGCTGCACCGGCACTCGCGGTCACCGTGACGGAGCTGTCCGAGACCGACGCCACGAGGGCCTCGCCCTGCTCGGCCGCGACGTTCGAGCCGACGATCGAGGCGTCGACGTCGAGGGTGACGAGGTTCACGGCGATGGAGGCCCCGACGCCGACGACCTCCGACTCGGCGGTCTGCGAGGTGGCGGTCGTATCGATGTGCAGGCCGCTGGTGGCCGTGACCGCGATGCCCCCGTCGGTCGCGGTGAGGACGGTGCCGGGTCCGCTGTCGGCACCGACGGTCGCGGTGGTCTCCACCTCGGCGATCACCAGGGAGAACGACCCGGCCACGCCGACCTTCGCCGAGCCAGCGCCGGAGGTGGCCGTCGAGGTCACGAGGTGTTCGAGGTCCTCGTCGGGCATCGAGGCGGCGATGCGGATCGTGGCCCCGGTGAGCGACGCGCCGTGCTCGACGACCGAGCGGTTGGTGACCTCGGCCAGGCTGAGGGCGACCGCGGCCGCGACCCCGACCGTTCCCGTCTCACCGCTGCGGGTGCGGACGGTGGACCCGTCCGCTGCCGCGGTGACGAGGAGCGCGGCTGCCGAGGTCACGGTGATGGCGCCGGCGGTCTCGACGGCCACCCCCTCGGCGACCGTGGAGCTGACGTCCAACGACAGCACGTGCACCACGACCGCCCCGGCCACGCTGACGGTGACCGGGGCACCATCGGCGTCGGTGTTCTCGCTGTCCGAGCTCGGTGTCTGCTTGCCCCCGGAGGGCGGGGCGGCTGCACCATCCCGGTTCCAGGCGGTGCCGGCGAGGACGTCGGCGAGGGTGCGCTGCGATCCGACCTGGCCGTCGACGCCACCCTCCGGCTGATCCGGGTGGCCGTCGTCGGGGGCGCCGCTCGCGGAGGCGGTCGCGGAGGTGGTGACCGCGAGCCGGCCGAGGGCCGAGACCGTGAGATCGGCGTCGTTGGTGATGGTGACGTCGCGGGCGAGCAGCGCCTCGATGGCGTGGTTGGTGATCACCACGGCGACAGCGGCGCCCAGGGCCGCGTCCGCAGCCGTGGTCTCCCCCGTCGTCGTCGTCAGGATCGTGGCGTCCTGCCTGGCCGTGACCGCGACCGGGCCGGCCGCGACGAGCCCGACACCCGCCGGTATGCACGCGGTGGTGTCGACGTTGGAGAGCACGACCGCGACCGCGGCGGCGATGCCGACCTGTCCGCCCTCGACACCGGTCGCCGCTGTGGTCGTGAGGGTGTGACCGGTGACCGCCGTCACCGTCACCTCGCCGAGCCCCGCATCCCCGCCGGGTTGGAGGACCGCACCGTCCGCGATGCCGGCGAGGGTGTCGTGCCGCACCAGGTTGAGGGCGACCGAGGCGCCAGCCCCGAAGGTGCCCCCGGCGGTCGGGTCTGCGCCGGGCACCGCCGTGGCAGAGGGTGCGAGCCGGGAGGTGGCGGTGATCGCGAGCGCGCCGCCCGACGGTTCGGCCTGCCCGGTGAGCTCGGCCCGGGTCTCGACGTCGGCGATGAGGAGCGCGAGGGCGCCGGCGAGTCCGAGCCGGCCCCCGGATGCCCCCGAGATCGCCGTTGCGGCGAGGGTGTGCTCGTTGCCGTCCTGCCCTGCCATGTGCGCGGCGAGGGTGAGTCCTCCTGCGCCGATCGTGCCGGCGACCTCCGCCACGTTGGTGATGGCGACGAGGTTGATGGCGACCGCCGCGCCGATGCCGAGGTCCGGCGGAGGCCCACGCGCACCGACGGCGAACCCGTCCGCCGTGGCCACCGCGTCGGTGTCGGCCGTGGTCAGCAGCGTCACCCCGCCGGTGGTCTCGAGCGTCACCCCAAGTGGGACGTACGCCCTTGACGTCGTGCTGACGATGCTGACGGAGGCAGCGGCCGCGACGGCGACCACCCCATCGGAGGTCCTGGGTGACGGCGTTGGCGGCCCGTTCCCCCGGTCGTCGCTGCCGAGGCGTGTCGCGTAGCTGCGCTGGTCCTCGATCAACTCTTCGAGCGTCGGTCGGCCGTCGACCGGCTCACCGGACCCGTCCACACCCGCGGCACCCGCCGCGGCCGCCGTGGCGCGGGTCTCCAGGGTCGATCCTCCACCGAGGGCTTGCAGCAGCACCTCGAGCGCTGCAGCGTCACGCAGCACCTTCACCTCCACCTGGTGGTCGGCGATCGTCAACGCCAGCACCAGACCCACCGCGCTCGCGCCGGCCACGTCTCCCGACGCGGTCGTCGTGACCAGGGAGGTCTGGCTGGCCGTGGCCTCGAGGTCGCCCGTGAGGACCAGGACCAGCCTGACGCCGCTCCCGAGGCGGGCGACGGTGACGACGTCGGAGATCGTGATCGCCACCGCGGCGCTGCCCGCCGTTGCACCCGACGCCCCGGCCAGCGCGGTGGTCGTCGCGGCGTCCTTGGTCGTGGCCATCAGCACGAGGTGTCGAGCACCGGTCAGGGAGGCGTCATCAGCTACTTCTGCGATCGTCGTGTGACCGATCAGGTGGATGGCCACCGACGCGCCGAGCCCGACGCCCTCCCCCTCGGTCGGCGTCGCGGCTGCAGCGACGACCTTGCTGTCGGAGCCAGACTCCGCGCGGAACGTGACGTCACGGTCACCGGCGGTCATGGTGACCTCGCCCTCCAGCGCAGACCGGGTGAACAGGGTGAGCGCGGTCATGGCGAACGCCCCGGCACCGGTCACCTCTCCGGCACCGGCACCGGACGTGGCGGCGGTGGTGAAGGTCGCTGGTGGGTCAGCGTCGTCGGGACCGGGAAGGCCGTGGGTGGCGGCCGTGACCATGACCCCGTCGGCGTGGATGCTGGCGTCACCCAGCACGGCCTCCGTCGCGAGGTCGATGAGGTGGACGGCCACCGCTGCGCCGATGCCGACGCCGTCCCCCGCCACGCCCGAACCGTCGGCGGTCACCGCCGAGCGGGCCGCCGAGGTAGATCGCAGGTCGAGATCCCCGGTGAGCGCGATGACCAGGCCGGGCGCGCCCACGCGGGCGCTGGTGGTGGCCGTGACGATGCCCAGAGCGAAGGCGCCGGCCACGCCGGCGTAGCCGACGGCGCTGCCGTCCGGCTGAGCGAGATCCACGCCGCCCGACCCGAGTCGATCCTGAGGTGACCTGCCGGCACCGTGCACCGTGGCACCCTTTGGGCCCGCGACGGCGGAGGATCCGAGGTCGGTGACGGTGTGGGCGGCCACCGTCAGTCCGGCGGCACGGATCCCCACCGGGTCGTCGCCGTCACTGTGGCTGTCGACCACCGCCGTGGTGGTCTGGGTCAGCTGCGCGATGCTGATCGCGGCGCCGATGCCGCCGGATCGTGCATCCGCGCCCGTCCTGCCGCTCACCTCGTTCCTGGCGATGATCGAGATGTCCTGCCCGGCTGAGAGCCGGGTCGTGCCGGTGACATGGATCGTGGCGGTGCTCGTCACCACGCTCGCAGCGAACGCCGCGTCCGGCTCGAGCCCCAGCAGGTCACCGATCCCGACGGCCTGTGCGACCAGACCCACGATCGCGCTCGCGGTCAGGGTGAGCATCTCCTGTGCCACCAGGGAGGAGTCGATGACCCGCACCGCCGCATCGACGTCGACGAACACCACGGACAGCGGGAACGCGCCCCAGGAGGTCCCCGCCAGGGCCTCGCTGAGGTCGTAACGGACCGACGCCAGCGCGAACGCCGTCAGCGACCGCGTCGACAGCTCGGCCCCCTGGAACTCGACCGAGGCCGAAGCCGACGGGGCGAGCAGTGCCACGAGCGCATCGGCGAGGTCGTCCAACATCCCCTGGGTCGGCGTGCCGCCGGCGACCAGGTCCAGCAGCGACAACAGCTCCAGCAGGAGGTCATCCAC
>SKTN01000297.1 GCA_007117945.1 Nitriliruptoraceae bacterium
GGCAGCATGCCCCAGGTCGTGACCTGCTGGATCCGGGGGACCAGGGAGCCGATCGCGAACCCCAGCGGCAGGTTGGCGAGGATCCCGAGCAGCAGCGCCGCCCCGAGCAGCCCCCACCGTCCGGGTTCGGTGGGCACCGCCCCGTCGAACAGCAGCGCGGAGCCACCGAGCACGATCACCAGCAGGGGCAGCAGGGACACGAGCGTGAGGGTGGCCACCCCGACGAGGTAGCCGTGGAGGCCGTAGGGGGCGATCCGGCTGCGCAGCAGGGTGCCGTCCTCGCGCTCCAGCGCCAGCGCGTAGGCGGGGCCGATCACGATGGAGAACATCACGATCCCCGCCAGCAGGCTCGGCAGGGCGACCTGGGGCAGGGTCAGGTCCGTAGCGCCCATCGGCTCGTCGCGGTTGAACCACATCAGTGCCAGGGCGCCGAAACCCATCATCAGGTAGAACGACTGGTCCTGGGGGCTGCGCAGCCCGATCACGAACTCGTGCCACCCCCGCCGCACGCCGATGCGGACCGCGTTGCTGCGTGCCGACATCACGACACCTCCGGGGCCAGGGCGAGGGGAGCGCGCAGCGGCTCGCCGTGCTCGTGGGCGCGGACGAGCTCGAGGTAGGTGTCCTCGAGGCTGGCGCGTCGCACCTCGAGGTCGTCGATGCCCGTGGGGGACGCGGCCAGCAGGTCCCGCACGAAGGCGGTCGCGTCGTCGGTGGCGTGGACGCACCGCTGCCCGCCCTGGGTCCACCGCACCTCCGCGCGGCTGCGGATCCGGCGGGCGAGCTGGTCCGCGGAGCCGTCCGCCACGATCCTCCCACCGGCCAGGATGAGGATGCGGTCCGCGAGCTTCTCCGCCTCCGCCAGGTCGTGGGTGGTGAGCAGCACGGTGGTGCCCTCGAGGTCGGTCAGCCGGTGCACCAGCTCGTGGAACTCACGCTTGGCGTGGGGGTCGAACCCGGCGGTGGGCTCGTCGAGGAACAGCAGCTCCGGCCGACCGACGATGCCGACCGCCACGTCGAGGCGGCGACGCTGCCCGCCCGAGAGCGTGATGATCCGCTGGTCCGCGGCACCCGGCCCCATGCCGACCATGTCCAGCAGTTCCTCGGTCGGGATCGGTCGCGGTCGGGCAGCGGTGCCGAAGGCCACGTAGTAGGCACCGAGGTGGTCGAGGAGCTGACGTGGCGTCCACCGGGCATGGTCACGCCACGACTGCAGGACCACGCCCACCCGTGCGCGCCAGGCCTCTCCGGCGCGCAACGGATCGGCACCGAGTACCTCGACCGTTCCCGCCGATGGCCGCCGGAACCCCTCCAGGATCTCGATCGTGGTGGTCTTGCCGGCTCCGTTGGGTCCGAGCAGGACCACGACCTCCGAGGCGTGGACATCGAGATCGACGCCGGCGAGCACGTCGAGCTCGCCGTAGCGCATCCGCAGCCCGCGGACGTGGACGACGCGGGCCCGCTCACGGGGCCCGTCGAGTGCGGGGCTGACGTCGATGGCGACCTCGGAGATAGTAGATGTGCTACTTCCATAGCACTATAACGATATAGCGGTCGCCCGTCGAGAGCTGGTTGGGCTGAGCACGGGCGTGGTGTGCGGTGTGCCCGCTGCCGGCGGTCTGCACCCGTGGCAAGAGGTTGTCGACCGCGCGTCGGTAGGGTCGGGTCGACCATGGCACCGGCAGGGGGAGTGGTCGGTGGCCGATGCAGGAGGCACTGGCGCACCGCGGGCACGCGGGACCATCCACGCCGTGGCCGCTGACGCCCTCGGGGACCTGGACGCCGTCGGGATGGCCGCGGCGCTGGCGCGCGGGAGCGTCCATCCCGATGAGCTCGTGGCGGCGGCGCAGGCACGGGCGGGGAGGGTGGCGGACGACCTCGGTGCCATCGCCCACCAGGCGCCGCGGCCGCGCCGCACCCCGACCCCCGGTGGCGAGCTCGACGGGGTCCCCACCTACGTCAAGGACAACGTCGACGTCGCCTCCATGCCGACCACCCACGGCACGGCCGCCCTCGCCACCCCACCGGCTCCTGCGGACGGACGCGTCACCCGAGCGCTGCTGGCCACGGGCGTGGCGCTGCTGGGCAAGAGTCGGATGCCGGAGTTCGGGCTCAACGCCACGACGGAGTTCGTCGACGCCGCCCCCACCCGCAACCCCTGGGATCCGGACCGCTCGGTCGGGGGCTCCTCCGGCGGGGCCGCGGCCCTGGTGGCTGCGGGGGTGGTACCCCTGGCCCACGGCACCGACGGCGGTGGCTCGATCCGGATCCCGGCGGCCGCGGCCGGACTGGTCGGTCTCAAGCCGACCAGGGGGCGCCTGCTGGACGATGAGCTGACCGCGAGGATGCCGGTCAGGCTGGTCTGCCAGGGCGTGCTCAGCCGCAGCGTGCGCGACACCGCGGCCTTCGTCCACGCCATGGAGCGTTCCTGGCGCAACCCGACGCTCCCGCCGGTGGGACGCGTGCTCAGCCCGTCGTCGCGGCGACTGCGGATCGGGCTGCTGGATGCCACGCTGGGCCCGGGAGGGCTGGACACCAGCGTCCGGGCGGCGCTGGAGGCAACGGCCCGGCTGCTGGCGTCCCTCGGCCACCGGGTCGAACCCGTGCCGCTGCCGGTGGACCGGCGGTTCGCCGTGGACTTCCTGCACCACTGGGGGCTGCTGGCACTCCTGCTCGCGGTGGGCGGCCGCAGGGTGCTCGACCGCAGCTTCGACCCCGCGCGGCTCGACCCGCTGACGGTCGGGCTCCACCGGCACGCACGCCGTCGCCTCGTGGAGATGCCGACGGTGGTCCGACGGTTGCGACGTGCGGGGCGGGGCAGTGCGGTGCTGTTCGACGACCACGACGTCGTGCTCTCACCCGTGGTCTCCCAACGGACCCCGTGGCTCGGCTACCTCAGCCCCGAGGTGGGGTTCGACACCCTCATCGGGCGGTTGGTCCGCCACCTCGGCACCACCCCGCTGCACAACGTGGCGGGCTTCCCGTCCATCGCCGTACCCGGGCCCCCGGACGATGTCGGCCTGCCCACCTCCAGCCTGCTGTCCGCCACCTGGGGTGCTGAACGCACCCTCCTGGAGCTGGCCTACGAGCTCGAGCAGGCCCGACCCTTCCCGCGGATCCAGGACGCACCGTCTCAGCTGCTCGGGCGGACGAGGCGGTGCTCGTAGGCGTAGATCACCAGGTGGATGCGGTCCCGCAGGCCGAGCTTCTGGAGGACGTTGCGCAGGTGGGTCTTGACGGTCGTCTCCTCGATGAACAGCTCGGCGGCGGCCTCGGCGTTGGAGCGGCCGCGGGCGACCGCCAGCAGCACGTCGCGCTCACGTTCGCTGAGTCCGTCGTAGCCCGGGGCATCGCCGCTCGGCTCGGGCTGGGACCGGGCGAACTCCGCGATCAGCTGGCGGGTCACCTCCGGGGCGACGAGCCCGTTGCCCTCGGCGACCGTCCGTACCGCCGCCACGAGTTCGTCGGGGTCGATGTCCTTGAGCAGGAAGCCGGCGGCACCCTCGCGCAGCGCGGTGAACACGTACTCGTCGAGGTCGAAGGTCGTGACCACCAGCACGTCGATGGGTGCCTCGACGTCCGGTCCGGCCAGTTGCCGGGTGGCCTCGAGGCCGTCCATGAAGGGCATGCGCACGTCCATGAGCACCACGTCGGGACGTTCGCGCCGGGCGAGCTCCACCCCTGCGCGACCGTCGGCGGCCTCGGCCACCACCTCGATGTCCGCCTCGCTCTCCAGGATCGCCCGGAAGCCGCGCCGGGCCACGGCCTGGTCGTCGACGAGCAGCACGCGGATCGCCATGGTCGTCACCGTCCCCTCGGAAGGCTCGCCCGTACCCGCCAGCCGGGCGCGTCCCGCCGTGGGCCGGCCACGAGGGAGCCGCCGAGCAGCGCCGCACGCTCGCGCATCCCCAACAACCCGTGACCGGGCTCCACGTCGTCCGACCCGAGCTCGCAGGCCCCGTCGTCCACCACCTCGATGTCGAGGTGGTCGTCGCGGGGGTGCAGCGTGATGGCGGTCGCGGCACCGTCGGCGTGGCGACGCACGTTCGTGAGCGCTTCCTGGATGATGCGGTAGGCCGCGAGCTCCACGTCGCGTGGCAGTCGAGGTGGCTGCGCCGGGGCGTCGACCGTGACGTCGATGCCGTCCGCCCGGGCCCGGTCGACGAGGTGCTCCAGATCGTCGAGGCTCGGCTGCGGTGCACGCCCGTCGGTGTCGTCGTCACGCAGCACGTCGATCAGCCGGCGCATCGCGCTGAGCGCTGTCGCGCTCTCGGTACGGATGTCGTTGACCATCGTGCGGATGCGCGGCGCGTCCTCGGGCACCGTGCGGTCGAGCGCCGCGGCCTGCAGCGCGATCCCTGAGAGGTGGTGGGCAGCGACGTCGTGGAGCTCCCGCGCGATGCGGCCGCGCTCCTCGATCACCGCCCGTTCGGCGCGTTCCTCGCGCTCCCGCTCGAGGCGCTCAGCCCGTGCGGCCAGCTCCGCGACGTAGGCTCGCCGTGTCCCGACGTAGGCACCCAGCAGGGTCGCGGCCCAGATGCCGAACAGCGATCCGAGGACCGCGTCGAGCAGGTGCGCCTCCTCCCCGGTCAGCGAGACCGTCCAGGGGAAGGGCGCACCGAAGAGCCCCACGGTGAGCAGCGGCGCCACGGGACCGGCCACGACCGCGCTCATGATCGCGGTGCGTCGGGCCGTGGTACTGCCCACGGTGTAGGCCGCGATCAGGGTGCCGAGCATCGGGGCCGGCGCGGCATCCATGACCACGGCGCCGACCACGAAGAGGGTCAGCGTCGTGGTCAGGACGGCCACGGGCGCCCGACGGCGCCACAGCAGGGGGACCGCCTCGGTCACGGCAACCAGGGACGGGGCCCACGGTTGGGGGTGGCCTGCGGCGGTAGCGCCGAGGAGGGCCATGGCGCCGCCCACCGACGCGGCGACGGCCACCACGGCGAGGTCGCCGGCTGTGCTGCTTCCTCGGCGACCTCGCCGTGGCCTCTGCAGTGGTCCGGCGGCAGGGGTCACGGTCCCTCCGTTCCCTGCCATGGTCGGGGACCGGTGTGCGGCGTGCAACCCGCACGCACCACCGCGCTGGTCCCGGTGTCGCTTGGTCCCGCATCGGTGCCCGCGGGGTCCGAACCCGCTGGTGGTGACGGCGCCTGCGCTGCGGGCGGTAGCTCGGTCAGCGACGGGTGGATCCGCAGCGCGCCGTAGCGCCACCGCAACCAGGCCAGCACGGCCAGGTAGCCGAGCGCGATCGCTGCGAGCTGGAGCACACCCCCCGGCCCGGCGAGCAGCCCGGCACCGGAGGCGTCGAGGTGGAGGACGGCGGCAGCCTGCTCGGCCTGCCGCTCCCACAGCACGAACACGTGCTGCAGGGCCAGGTTGATCGTCAGGTGCAGCCCGATGGAGACCGCCAGTTGCCCGGTGACGAGGTAGGGGACCGCCAGCAGACCGCCGAGGGTGACCCACATGGTCGCCATGCGCGCGAGCGACATGCCCTCGGCGCCGATGTGCTGGGGCACGTGGATGAGGGCGAACACCGCGGTGCTGATCGCTGTCGCCAGGAGGACCGCCCGTGTGCGGGGCCACCGCTGCCCGAAGGCCTCCGCGGTGTTGCGGATCAGCACCCCACGGAACAGCACCTCCTCCCACAGGCTGACCGACGCCAGCCGCAGCGTCGCGACGACCAGGATCAGCCACAGGCTGCCCGTGGCAGCCGGCGAGAGCGTGTCGCGGATCTCGATCCAGCCGGCGGCGATCCCGACACCGGAGCTGAGGGCGAACATCCCCAGCCCGGCGGCGGCGCCGAAGGCGAGGTCAGCCCACCACCTTCGGCCGCCCACGAGGCCGTAGTCCCGGAGGCGACGCCGATCGAGCCACCTCGCCGTCACGGCCAGGACGCCGCACACGGCCACGACGCGCCCGAGGGTCGCCACCACGTGGCCCGTGGGTGTGTTCGCGAGGCCGAAGGCCAGGCTCAGATCGCTCAGCACGACCACGCCCATCGAGGCGACCAGTGCGATGAGGATGCGCCACGGCGCACGCAGACGACGATCCGCCGTCGTGTCGCGGTGTCGGGCCTGCTCTCCAGCCGATGTCGGAGGTCGGGACGTGGTCGGGGCAGGGTTCGTCGTGGAGGTGGTCATGACGGACTCCTCGGTTCGGACCTTGCGCGGACGCCCCCACCGTGCGGCCGCGGCCCCCGCACCACCTCATCCCACGATGCGAACCCACCCTCCTCCGAGGGGAGGAGGTGGACGTTGCGGGATCGGGTGTCGCTGCTTACGTTCGTGAGGAGCTGTGGAAAGGCTCAGCGTGTTCTCGCACCACCACTGGGTGCAGATGAGGTCGGACGTCGAGGATCCGGATCTGGCGCGGCCGGGCGGATTCGAGCGTCAGGTCCGCGGTCGACTGCTCGGCTCGGTGATCCTGCTCGGGGTGCTGGTCCTCACCCTGGTCATCGTCCGGCTCACGTAGCGCGTGCCCTGACGGGTGGTGGGTCCAGCGGAGCGAGCCAACGGGGGTCCCGATCCCGGAGGGTGAGGGGGTTGCCCTCGTTCGCGTCGCGTGCCGGCACCGGGAGCTGGCAGCGCCGAGGTCGGTCATGTCCGGATC
Source organism: Nitriliruptoraceae bacterium (assembly GCA_007117945.1). Lineage (GTDB taxonomy): Bacteria > Actinomycetota > Nitriliruptoria > Nitriliruptorales > Nitriliruptoraceae > T1Sed10-7. Next base: position 6,616 of record SKTN01000297.1, read on the forward strand.
CTCGCCACCTGCCCCCGAGGAAGTGACGCAGCTGTACACCGAGGAGCAGCTCGCCGATCGCCGTGCGGCCGAGCACGCGCTGGCCAGCCTCGTGCCGGCGGCCGGGTACGGACCGGGTCCGCCGCACAGCCTCGTCGCCCTGCTGGAGGAGCACGGCGACGAGATCGACGTCCTCGGTCCGCGGACCTCCGTGGCGGCCGAGGGGGAGACGGTTCGTCTCTTCTGGGATGGACCTGCCCGGCGCGCCCCCGATCCTCCCGCCGGCTGGCGTCGTGGCTGCTGCCGGCGACCACGGCCTCCCCGCAGCCGCCGGCACGCGCGCCATCCACCACCAGCCCAAGGCACGTGCCCGGGTGCTGCCAGCGTCAGGGGTGGCCTGGCGGGATGTTCTGGTGCAGCCGGAACCGGTTGTTCGGATCGAGTCGTCGCTTGAGCTCGCGGAGCCGGGCGTGGTTCCCCTCGCCGTGGGCGGCTCGCAGCGTCCGCTCGCCCTCCTCGAGGAAGCCGGGGAAGTTGAGGTACTCGCGGCCGGTGGACAGTCCCCGGAAGGCGTCCACGCACCCCCGGGTCCAGGCGAGGTTGGCGTCGTCATCGCTCGGGTCGGTCCAGTTGGCCTCGATCCCCAGCAGGAACGGTGCGCTGCGGTCGCCGTAGGCGGTCGCATCGGCCCCGATGCGGGACATCTCCCCACCGAGGTGCCACAGGTCGAGGGTGGTCAGCGGCGAGGGACGGGAGTGCAGCCACTCGATCGTGCGCGCGATCACCTCGTCGGTCAGCCCGGGCAGGTGGAGCGAGCGCCAGTAGTAGCGCCTGCCGTCGGGATAGTCGGCGTCGAACAGCTGCTGGAGCTCCACGTAGGGCAGGGGGCCGCTGAGATCGGCGATCGGGTCGTCGAGGTCCCGCAGCGGCCGGAGAAGTTCCTCGCCGCGAGCGAGGTCGGTGGCTGCACAGGCGCCCAGGGTCAGGCATGGCGTGCCCCAGAGCTCCTCGGGGATGTCCTCCTCTGGGGGGACGCTGCCGCACTCGACGATCGATGACACCTCGTCGGGCAGGTCGTCGGTCCAGTCCCGGTAGGCACCCAATATCTCCTCGGCGCGATCGGCGGGGTAGATGACGATGGCCGTGAAGAGCTCGGGGCCGACGGGGTGCAGCTGGAAGGTGAACTGGGTGACGACGCCGAAGTTGCCGCCGCCGCCGCGCAGGGCCCACAGCAGCTCTGGGTCACGTTCCTCGTCGACCTGGTGGACCGTGCCGTCGGCGGCGACCAGCGTGGCGGCCACGAGGTTGTCACAGGTCAGGCCGTGCTTGCGGCGCAGCCAGCCGATCCCGCCGCTGAGGGTCAGCCCGCCGATGCCGGTCCTGGACACGACGCCGCCCGGTGTGGCCAGCCGGTGCTCCTGGGTGGCAGCGTCGAGGTCGGCGAAGGTCGCCCCACCGCCGGCGCGCGCACGTCGGGTGTCGGGGTCCACCTCGACGTCCTTCATGTCGGACAGGTCGACGACGATCCCGCCGTCGACGCCGGCGGTGCCGGCGACGTTGTGTCCGCCGCCGCGGACGGCCAGCAGCAGGTCCCGGTCAGTAGCGAAGCGCACGACCTCACGGACGTCATCGGTGCTGGTGCAGCGCACGATGGCCGCCGGGTGGCGGGGGGTCATCGCGTTCCACAGCGCACGCGCCCGGTCGTAGTCGTGGTCGCCCTCGCGGAGCAGCGTGCCGGTGAGGCCGTCGGCGAGCGCGTCCAGTTCGCCGTCGAGGCGGATCGTCTCGCCCTTCACGGTGGTCATGGCGGTCATGGTCGTGCTCCTCGTCGTCGTGGTGTCGGTCGTGGGGTGGTCTCGGATGGCCCGGTGTGAGGGGACGGGGAGCGCACGTCGGGAGGTGCGGGGCGTGGCCGCTCCCACAACGTGCACCGGGTCACGGGCAGGAAGCCGAAGCGACCCTCGAGCACGGGGCGGCTGTCGTCGCTCACGATCGTCACCGAGGGCAGGCCGGGCGCCCGGGCGAGACGGTCGGCGACCAGTGCCGCGTAGTAGCCGCGACCGCGGTACTCGGGTCGGACGGTCGACAGCAGCAGCACGTTCGTGTCATCGACGAGGACCTGGCAGCCGACGGCGACCGCCCGGCGTCCGTCGCGCCCGACGACGAAGCGGAAACGCTCGTCGGTGAGGACCGCCGGATCGAACAGCGTGCTCGGCGCGGCCACCTCGGTGAGGGGGAACGCGTCCACCGCGACCGTGCACCACTCGGCCAGTTCGCGCTCCGTCGTGACCTCGGTCACGGTGAGCGCGTCGGGCGGAGGTGGTTGGAAGGGAAGCCCGGGCGGCCGGTACAGCAGCGGCGGGTGGCCCTGCAGCACCCAGCCGCGTCCGGTCAGGTCGGGCGTCGGCCACGGCGACCACAGCAGCGTGGCGCCGGTGCCCTGGACGTCGTAGAACCGTTCGATGCGCCCGACGGTCCTGCCGAAGGCGTCGTCGGAGACCGGCTGCAGCAGCGTGGCGCCGTTGAACAGCCCCGTCGGCCGACCGAGATCCACGGCGCTCCCTTCGTCCCAGCGGTGGAGGCGGCCATCGTTGGTCTGGCCGATCGCCTCCCAGGTGGCGGCCAGGGCCAGCATCCCGCGGCGCAGGAGGCTGTCGTCGGCGGGGGTGTCCGGTCCCCATCCGGTCTCGAGGACGGGCAGGGCCTCGGTGGTCATCTGGGGCTCCGCAGGTCGGCGCTGGATCCACCGCGACCCTCGCACAGGGGGTTGCAGATGGGTGCCACCTCGGTTGCAACCGGGTCTCGCTCAGGCGGGCCACGTCCATCCGTGTCCCCTGCTGGGCGTCACTACCCTGGGTGCATGCTGGACGTACGGGTACTGGGACCGATCGACGCGCGGGATGCGAGTGAGCCC
>SKTN01000305.1 GCA_007117945.1 Nitriliruptoraceae bacterium
GCCTCGCTGCTGATCGGTGGGGCGACGATCGCGGTGTACTGGCTCGCCGGCGCACAGGGCATCGAGCAGGCGCAGCAACAGACCGTCGCGGTGACGATGCTCGCGATCGGGCAGGTGGCCTTCCTGCTCAACTGCCGGAACCTGCGCGGGACCAGCCTGCGCCGGGACCGGCTGTGGAACAACCGCATCGCCTGGCTGTCCATCGGCGCGCTGCTGCTCTTGCAGCTGCTGTACGTCTACCTCCCGGTGATGCACACGCTGTTCGGGTCTGCGGCCATCACGCCCACCGACTGGGCGATCACCGCTGCTGCAGCGCTGGGCATCCTCGCGCTCGTCGAGGTCGTCAAGCTGGCGCTGGTGCGCAGCACCGGGGCCGGACAGCAGCCGGCCGTGGCACACGGGGAGAGGGAGTGACGTGCGGCGAGCGCTCCTGACCGTCGGTGCGGCAGCGGTCTTCACGGCGGCTTGCACGGCCGCGGAACCGGAGGTCGCGGCGCTCGGTGACCTCGACCCGGACACCTGCCTGCCCGTGGAACCGATGGACGACCCGCCCGGAGCGGTCGCCGGTGTCACCCCGGATGACGAGGAGGTGGTCGATGCGGTCGCCGAGCAGGTGGCCGACATCCGGGAACTCGAGTGGGTCGAGGACCCCGCGACGATCCTGCTCGAACCGGGGCGGCTGGGCGAGGTGATCGAGATGCTGCGCACCCCCGATCCGCTCGACGTGGAGCGGCGGCTCCTGGTCGCCGTCGGGGCGGCGCCCGCCGACCTCGACCTCCAGGCGGCGATCATCGACCACGAGACGTCGCGTGCCGGCTACTACTTCTGGGAGCCACCGCAGGCGCTGGTGCGGCAGGAGACCGCAGGGGAACTCACCCCCGAGGAACGGCTCGTGCTCGCCCACGAGCTCACCCACGCCCTGGCCGACCAGACGATCGGCATGCCACGGGAGGCGATGATCGGCGCGGACGGTGACACAGATGCGTCCCTTGCCGCCCACGCGCTGGTCGAAGGCGAGGCCATGCTCCTCGAGCGGCTGTGGGCGTTCCTGCACCTGACCGCCGAGGGTCGCCCGGACCGCCTCGAGCTGGACATCGTCACTGCCGTCGACGGTGACCTGCCCCACGTGGTCCAGCGACGCAACGCCTTCCCCTACGACGAGGGCCTCGCCTTCGTCTGCGACGCGTACCGCGAGGGCGGCTGGGACGCGGTCGACGCGCTCTACGACGACCCACCGTCGACCACCGTCGAGGTCCTGACGGGCACCGAGGTGGAGGTCGCGAGCCCGCCTGCGGTGGCGCCACCGGGCGAACCCGGTATCGACTGGACGGACATCGGCACCGCCACCGTCGGCGCGGCGGAGCTCGCCTGGCACTTCGAGGCGCCCGGCAACGACCCCGACGCCGCCCTCGACCGACCACTGGAACGCGCCCTGGCGTGGGCGGGCGGCGAGGTGACGGTGTGGGCCGACACCACCACCGGCGAGGAGGACCTGGTGGCGCTGGCGCTCGCCGACAACGGCACGACCGACACACCGCTGTGCGACTCGATCGATGCGTGGCAGACCGCCGCCTTCCCCGACGCGGAGCGCACGTCGGCAGGCGACCAGGTGGTGTTCGACCGCGGCGACCGCACGGCCGTGCTGCGCTGCGACGACGCCGAGGTGGTGCTCGGCATCGCGCCCGAGGAGCAGCTCGCCACGCAGGTCGCGGGCGCCGCGGGCTGATAGCCACGCCGAACGGCCGAGCGTCCCCCGGACCGCGCTCTGGGAGGGGCGGACGGGGCGCCGTGGACGCGATGCTGCGGGCACGTGCCACCTCGATGCCTGCCCTGGCGCTGCTGCGGCCTGCGATGGTCCTCGGGGTACACGGGCTGCTCGAGCTGCCGCTCCTGGTCCAACAGCGACCGTGACCGTGCGACCGCTGTGCTGACGGCCCGGCGTGCCGTAGGGTCGCGAGGGACCGACACCGGAAGGGCAGACCATGCTGGACGAGATGCGTACCCGGATCCGTGAGGGCAGTGGCTTCCTGGCCGCCCTCGACCAGTCCGGCGGCTCGACACCGAAGGCACTCGCCGCCTACGGGATCGAGGAGGACGCCTACGAGGGCGAGGAGGAGATGTTCGACCTCGTCCACGCGATGCGCACCCGCATCATCACCTCCCCCGCCTTCACCGGTGAGCGCATCCTCGGCGCGATCCTGTTCGAGGGCACGATGGAACGGGAGATCGAGGGGGTCCCCTCGGCGCGGTACCTGTGGGACACCAAGCAGATCGTCCCCTTCGTGAAGGTCGACAAGGGGCTCGGCGAGCTGACCGACGGCGTCCAGCTGATGCGCCCGATGCCCGACCTCGACGACCTGCTCGCCCGGGCCCGCGAGCACGGCGTGTTCGGTACCAAGATGCGGTCGGTGGTCCAGGCCGCGACCGACACCGGCGTGGCCGCGATCGTCCGACAGCAGGCCGAGGTGGGGCGTGACATCCTGGACGCCGGCCTGGTGCCGATCCTCGAGCCCGAGGTGGACATCCACGCCCCCGACAAGGCCGCCGCGGAGCAACTCCTGCTCGCCGAACTCACCACCGCCCTGGATGCCATGCCGGAGCCGGTGATGCTCAAGCTCACCATCCCCTCCGAGGACGGGTTCTACACCCCGCTGATCGAGCACCCGAAGGTGCTGCGGGTCGTGGCGCTGTCGGGGGGCTACAGCCGTGAGGACGCCAACGAGCGGTTGGCCCGCAACCCGGGACTGATCGCCTCCTTCTCCCGGGCGCTCATCGGTGAGCTCACCCACCAGCAGAGCGACGAGGAGTTCGACCGCACCCTGGACGAGGCCATCCAGAGCATCTACGAGGCATCGGTCACCTGAGGGGCCCCGCCACCCTCAAAAACATGCGAAATCAGCTTCGTACTCCGGTACGCTGCCGTCGCAGCCTTCGGGAAGGGTGAACGCATGCCTGGGCGCACCGGCGGAACCTGGACCTTCCTCACCAACCACGCCCACGTACTGGTGTGCATCGCCGAGAACCCCGACATCCGCGGCCGGGAGATCGCGGAGGAGGTCGGGATCAGCGAACGGGCGGTGCAGGGGATCATCAGCGATCTCGTGGAGGCCGGCTACGTGGTGCGTGAACGCGACGGCCGGCGCAACCACTACACGATCAACCCCGAGGGCGGACTGCGGCACCCCCTCGAGGAGGACCACACCGTGGGCGAACTGCTGACCATGCTCGGGCGCCTCTCCTAACCGCCCCGCAGCGACCCACAGACACCTTGCCGCCTGTCCGCGCGGTGGCCGAACAGCGCTGACGCCGACCCATACATACGCTATCTTTTTCACGTATTAGAGTGCGTATGTTTGGAGGTGTCACGTTGCGTCCTGTCCGCCGGTTCCCCCTACTGCGCCGTGACGTGTTGAGGGCCACGGCGGAGCGCCGGCCATGAGCAGCGCCCTGCACTGGTTCGCCGCGGCGTTCCTCGTCGGTGGCGGCGTGGCGCTGTTCCGGTGCCGGCGGCGCCGCCACCGCCTCGAGGGGCTCGCTGCGATGGCGCTCGGCGGGCTGCTGCTGACCCTGCTGTCCGGACCGGACCGAGCCAGCGCCGCCGTGGTCGCCACCCTCAGCGGCCTGACCCTGGCGGGGCTGCTGGCGGTGGCAGCGGCGATGGAGCGCACGGCGCGTCGTGATGCTGGGACCGATCTCACCCTCGACCGGGACCCCCTGCGATGGCCGTGACGCTCGCCGTCGTCCTCATGCCCATGCTGGGTGCGGGGCTCGCGGCTGTGCTCGCACCGAAGTGGCGACCGCCCGTCGCGCTGACGGCGCTCGCCCTGACCCTGGTGGCGGCGGTCCTCCTGGTGCGTGCGGTCCTCATGGACGGAGCGATGCAGGTGCGCCTCGGCGGGGACGGACGCATGATCGGCCTGCTCAGCGCCGACGGGCTGGGGAGTGCGATGCTGCTGCTCAGCGCCGTCGTCACCCTGGCTGCGGGGGTCTTCGCGACGCTGCAGGCCCGCGAACCCACCGGCCCCCGCGCGAGCTACTGGCCGCTGTCCCTGACCCTGCTCGCCGGCCTCCACGGGCTGTTCCTCGCTGGCGACCTCCTGACCGCCTACCTCATGCTGGAGGTGGTCGCCGTCGCCGGTGCCGCCATGGTCGCGTGGGGTGGTGGCCGCCAACTGCTCGCCGCGGCGACCCGCTACTTCTACGCCGAACTGGTCGCCTCGATCACCTTCCTGGTCGGCGCCGGATTGGTCTGGACCGCGACCGACACCACCGTCATCGCCGAGCTGCCCGGACGCATCGGTGACGACACGACCGCGTTGCTCGGCCTCGCGCTGATGACCGTCGCGCTGCTGCTCAAGGTGCCGGTGGTGCCCCTGCACTTCTGGCTGCCGGCCGCCCACGCCCTGGCACCCAGCGCCGTCAGTCCCCTGCTGTCCGGCCTGGTGGTCAAGAGCGCCTTCGTGGTGCTGCTGCGGCTGTGGGCCGGTGGCGGCGCCGAGGTGGCGACGCCGGTGCTGGCCCAGCTGCTGGGGGCCCTGGGCGCCGTCGCGATCATCTGGGGGGGACTGCTCGCCCTGCGGGCCCAGCGGGTCAAGCAGCTCGTGGCCTACTCCACCGTCGCCCAGCTGGGGCTGCTGGTGGTGGCGCTGCCGATGGTGCTGGCCGGCGCGGAGGGCGCGTGGAAGGGCGGGGTGTTCCACGCGATCGCCCACGCGCTGCCCAAGGCCGCGGTGCTGATGGCGGTCGGGCTGCTGGCCGCCTCACTCGGCGGTGACACCGTGGACCGGCTCGAGGGAGCCGCCGCGCACCGACCCCTGGCCGCCTTCGCCGTCGGCATCGCCGCCATCAGCCTGATCGGCCTGCCGCCGACGGGCGGGTTCGTCGCCAAGTGGTACCTGGTGGTCGCCAGCATCACGACGGGCCAGTGGTGGTGGGCCGCCACCATCGTGCTCGGCAGCCTGCTGACCGCTGCCTACCTGGCACGCCTGCTCCAGCGCTGCTTCGCCGCCGCCGGTGAGAACCACGACCTCGACGCCCCCTCCGTCCCCACGCGTCGCGGCATCGACGTGGTCGCTCTCGCGCTGGCCGCCTCGGCGCTGCTGCTCGGCCTCTACCCGACCTGGCTGCTCGGGCTGCTCGAGGTCGGCGCACCCCTGGAGGTGATCGCCCGTGGCTGAGCTCGACCTCAACGCCGCCCTTCCGGTCCTGCTCCTGCTCACCTCCCTCGTGCCGGCGGGGATCATCTTCCTGCTCGCCGAGGAGCAGGAGCGCACCCGCCGGGTGGTCAACATGGCCGGCGCCCTGGCCAAGGTGGTGCTCACCGGTGTACTGATCGCCGGGGTGCTCGGTGGTGCGGAGTACGAGTGGCGCCGCGCCCTGCTGCCGGGCATCGACCTGGTGCTCAGGGTCGACCCGATCCCGCTGCTGTTCGTGACGCTGTCCTCGATCCTGTGGCTGACCACCACCGTGTACGCCATCGGCTACCTGGAGAAGGGCCAGCGCCGCTCCCGGTTCTTCGGGTTCTTCAGCCTGTGCGTCACGGCCACGATCGGCATCGCACTGGCCGGCAACCTCGTCACCTTCCTGCTGTTCTACGAGCTGCTGACCATCGCGACCTACCCGCTGGTCGTCCACCAGGGCGACCGCAAGGCGCTGATCGGTGGCCGGGCGTACCTGCTGTACAGCGTCACCGGTGGTGCGGTGCTGCTCGTGGCCATCGCGTGGCTGCACGCGCTCGCCGGGCCGGTGGAGTTCCTCGACTACACCCCTCTCGCTGGGCTCGTCGATGACAACGCGACCTCGCTGACCCTGATCTTCGTGCTGCTCATCGCGGGGCTCGGGGTCAAGACCGCCCTCGTGCCGCTGCACGGCTGGCTGCCGAAGGCCATGGTCGCACCCGCGCCGGTGAGCTCGCTGCTGCACGCCGTCGCGGTGGTCAAGGCCGGTGCCTACGGGATCGTGCGCGTGGTCTACGACCTCTACGGCCTGGCGTTGGCGCAGGAGCTCCGGCTCCTGACCCCGCTGCTGGTGCTGGCGGCCGTCACGATCGTGTACGGCTCCCTGCGCGCGCTCGCGCAGGACGACCTGAAGCGGCGGCTGGCGTACTCGACGGTCAGCCAGCTGTCCTACATCGTGCTCGGGGTCGGGATCGCGAGCCTTGCCGGGGTGACGGGCGGGCTGGTGCACCTGATCCACCAGGGGATACAGAAGGTCACGCTGTTCTACTGCGCGGGCAACCTGGCCAAGCAGCTGGGCGTGACCCGCATCAGCCAGATGCGCGGCGTCGGTCGGCGGATGCCCCTGACCATGGGTGCCTTCACCGTGGCTGCGCTCGGCATGATCGGTATCCCCCCGACCGCCGGCTTCGTGACCAAGTGGCACCTGGGGCTCGGTGGCCTCCAGGCGGGTCAGGGCGTCGTCATCTGGATCCTGCTGCTCTCCAGCGTGCTGAACGCCGCCTACTTCCTCCCGATCATCGCGCGGATCTGGTTCCTGCGCCCCGAGGGCGAGGAGGCCGGCGCGCCCGTCATGGAGCGCGATCTCGAGCGTGACCCGTGGCTGGTGCTGCCGGCGGTGGTGACCGGGCTGAGCGTGCTCGTGGTCGGGCTGCTCGCCGGGGCTCCGCTCAGCCCCCTGAACTGGGCGGCGTCCATCGCCGCGGAGGTGGTGGGATCGTGAACCTGTTGCTGTGGCTCGCGCCGATCCTGGTACCGCTGGCGGTGGGGGCGGTCCTGACCCTGCGTCCGGGGCGCGGCACCTCGTGGCTCCTGGCGGCCGCCCCCGTCCCGGCGCTGCTACTAGCGGTGACCGGCCCCGTCCTCCCCGCCCCGGAGCTGCCGTGGCTGCTGCTGGAGCCGCGGCTGGCCCTCGACGAGCCGGGCAGGGTGCTGCTCGGCCTGACGGCGTTGGTGTGGATCATCGCCGGCGTCTACGGCCGCACGGAAGCCGAGCAGCGCGGCGGCTTCGCCGACTGGTGGCTGCTATCGCTCACCGGCAACATCGGGCTGCTGCTGTCCGACGACATCCTCACCTTCTACACCGCCTTCGTGGTCATGACCCTGGCCGCCTACGGGCTGGTGGTCCACAGCCGGACGGCCGAGGCCCGTCGGGCCGGGCGGGTCTACCTGGTGCTGGGTGTCGCCGGCGAGACGCTGCTGCTGGCGGGACTCCTGCTCGCGGCCGCGGACGCGACGGGGCTGCGCATGGCCGATATCGCCATCGCGGTCGCGCAGTCCCCTGACCGCGACCTGATCATGGCACTGCTGGTGGCCGGCTTCGGGATCAAGGCCGGGGTCATCGGCCTGCACATCTGGCTGCCGCTCGCCCACCCGGCGGCGCCCTTCGCCGCCAGCGCGGTGCTCAGCGGTGCGATGATCAAGGCCGGGCTCGTCGGGTGGCTGCGGCTGCTGCCCATCGGTGTGGTGGCGCTGCCGGGCTGGTCCGAGGTGCTGGTGACGCTGGGCCTGGCGACCGCCGTCCTGGGCGTCGCCCTGGGGTTGACCCAGCGCGCACCGAAGGTGGTGCTGGCCTACTCGAGCGTCAGCCAGATGGGCTTCATCACCCTGCTGATCGGGGTGGCCCTGGCATCACCGTCGGCGGCCCCCGTCGCCGTCGCGGCCGCTGCGGCCTACGCCCTGCACCACGGCATCGCCAAGGCGGTGCTGTTCCTGGCCGTGGGCCTGCTGCCCCAGTTCGGCACGGGTTGGCGGCGGACCACCCTACTGGTGGGTGTCGTCGTGGCCGGCCTGGCGCTGGCCGGGGCGCCTCTGTCCAGCGGTGCCTTCGCGAAGGCGTGGATGAAGCAGGCCATCGACCTCGCGCTACCGGGCACGAACCTGACGACGCTGGCCTCGCTGGCGGCCGTCGGCACGACCGTGCTGATGGCCCGCCTTCTGCTCCTGCTCCGCGCACGGTTGCCGGACACCGCCGCCGTTGGGTCGGCAGCGGGACTGGAGCCCTTCAGCACGCTGGTGGCGGCGACGCTGGTGGCCACCCCCCTGGTCGCACCGGCGCTGTTCCCGGCACTGGCGACGCCCGGCGCACGTTCGCTGGTCACCGAGGCGCTGTGGCCCGTGGCCCTCGGCCTCCTGCTGGCCACCGCGGCGGTGCTGCTGCGACGCCGGGTCAGCCTCCACATCCCCGAGGTGTGGCCCGGCGACCTGGTCGTCATCACCGAACGTGCGGTCTCCGGCGCCGCGCGGGGCCTTGCCGCTGCCGCACCCCCGGTGACCACGACGCTGTCACGGACCAGCAGCGCAGTGCAGGCCGCCGCGCTGGCCCTCGGACGGCGCGACGAGGGCCTCGACCGGCTCGAGGACCGCCTGACCCGCTGGCGGACCGGCGGCGCGATGGTCGCGCTCGTCGCCCTCGCGGTCACCGCCGCGCTCCTGCTCCCGGCACGGTGAGCGGCCACCCACCCACGACCTCTACCACCACCCCTGACGAACGAGACGAGGACACACGATGCGCACCACCATCCACGACAGCGACGTACCCCTCGGCGCCGGCGCGACGATCGCGTCCACCGATGCACCCCACGCGCAACCCACCGACGAGGTCCTGCGCCACCTCGATGCCGATCCCGCCGGCCTCACCAGCGACGAGGCACGGGCGCGGCTCGAGCGCGCCGGACCGAACCGCCTGCCCGAGAGCCCGACCGACCCTGCCTGGCTCCGCCTGGCACGCCACTTCAACGACGTCCTGATCTACGTGCTGCTCGCCGCGGCCGTGCTGAAGGCCGTGCTCGGTGAGTGGGTCGACTTCGGGGTGATCCTTGCCGTGGCGGTCATCAACGCGGCGATCGGGTTCGTCCAGGAGGGTCGCGCCGAGCGGGCGCTGGCCGGGCTGCGCTCCATGCTCTCCCTGACCGCGCAGGCCCGCCGCGACGGAGAGTGGACCGAGGTGGAGGCGGAGTCGCTGGTCCCCGGCGACGTCGTCCGCCTGCGCTCCGGTGACCGTGTGCCTGCGGATCTGCGCATCCTGGAGGCGGTGGAGCTGCGCACCGAGGAGTCGGGCCTGACGGGCGAGTCCGAGGCCGTCACCAAGCAGGCTGCGCCCGTGGACGGCGACGCCGGCATCGGCGACCGCTTCAGCATGGCCTACTCCGGCAGCCTGGTGGCCGGTGGCCGCGGCATCGGTGTCGTCACCGCGACCGGACCCGCCACGGAGATCGGGCGCATCAGCGCGATGATCGACGAGGTCGAGGACCTGGCCACCCCCCTGGAGCGGCAGATCGGCCGCTTCAGCGCGACGCTGTCCAAGGTCATCCTCGGCGTGGCCGCTGTCATGCTGCTGTTCGGCTTCGGCGTCCACGACCTCGAGATCGTGCTACTGCTGAC
>SKTN01000380.1 GCA_007117945.1 Nitriliruptoraceae bacterium
CGGCGGTCAACGAGCCGCCTCGCGCGCCGCTGGGCCTCATGCCGCGCGAGCCGACGCGTGCTCGGCCAGCGCTCGGGCGCCCGCCAGCACCGGTGGGACCGCCTCGGCGCGCGCCGGCTCGAGGTGGCGCATCGCCAGCAGCTGGATCGCGGACTGCACGAGCCGCGCAACGGTTGCCAGGGTCAGTTCCTCCTCGCTGACCTCGGGCGCTCCCGGGACACCGCGGTGTGCCGCCAGGGCCGGGGCCGCGTGGGCACGCTCGGTCAGCGCCCGGGCCGTGGGCAGCACCTGCAGGGCGGGTACCAGCAGGCCGTCCACGACGCCGGCCAGGTCCCAGGCTGCCAGCCCCGGCCCGGCCAGCTCCCAGTCCAGCAGCCGCAGTCGCGGGCGCGCCCCCGGCGCCGAGGCGACCAGCACGTTGTCGAACTTGATGTCCCCATGGACCAGCACGGCGCTGCCCGTGCGGTCCCTACCGCCGGTTCCGGGCCACCGTGCCGCCAGCGCCGTGAGGCAGCCCGCGAGGTCCCGGTCACCGGCCACCTCGGCGGCCAGGTCGGCGATCCGCTCGTCGCCGCGCAAGGACGGCGGGAGGGCGCCCTCGGCGAGGGCGAGGACCCAGGGTGCCCCTGCGGCCGCGGCACCGAGGAGGCCGGGCGTGGGCGCGGCGGCGTGGAGTCGCCCGAGGAGGCCACCGAGTGCCGCGAACAGCGCATCCGGCTGCCGGGCCCCGTCGCGCACGGCGTGGTGCAGGGGCACGTCCCGGTCCCGGGCCTCGAGCAGCAGGGTGCCATCGACGACGCCGAGCAGCGCCGGTGCGAGCGCAGGGTCGGACGCCTGCTGCGCCACCAGCCACCGGTAGATCGCCACCTCGGCAGCAGCGGGGTCGCCAGGGTCCGGGGAGGGGCGGTGGTGCTTCGCGACGCACACCGCGCGCCGGTCCTGGCGGATCACCGCCACCTCGTGCGAGCGGTTCCGCGGCTCGACGGTGACGCGCCCGGTGAGGGCGGCGTCACCGTCGAGCCACCCGTGCAGGACGAGCCGGGGCAGCAGACGGCCCCAGATGCTCGAGCTCACGGGTCCTCCTGCTCGGCCTCCGCTTCGCTCATGGCCTCGAGGGCGGTGTAGTAGCCGAGCCAGAAGGCGTCGTCGACGACCTCCTCGGGATCGGGGCCGGACGGCGTGGGGGGCGCCTGTGCATCCGTGGCGCCGTAGCGGGGGATGCGGTCGAAGTCGCACGCCAGGGTGTGGGGTGGGCACTGGGTGAGGGTGCGTGGGGGCGGGCACCCGGCGGACAGGGACGTGGTGATCGGCGGCCGGCACCCGATGGTCGGGTACGTCACGATGTTGCACAGGTCGCGCACCTTGGTGACGATGTTGCAGCTGACCGGTTTGGTCACGGTGCACACGATCGCCTTGGTCAGCAGGTCGTTGCACACGACGGGCCGGGTGACCACCGTCCGGCCGGCGGTGCACAGCTCGATGTCGAGCTCGTTGAGGACCTTGTTGATGGGGTTGAGGTAGGTGGCGCTGCCGTTGGTCGCACCGGCCCACAGCAGTCCGAGGACCCGGTTCTCGCTGTCGACCACGACCGAGCCGGAGTCGCCGCTGTTGGAGAACCGGGGGTTCTGGGAGGTGTCAGGCGTGACGCGGATCTGGTTCTTGAGGGTCTTGGTACCGATCCCGTCGCCGAAGTTCACCGTCACGCTCGCGTCCGTGGAGGCGACCTCGCCGTAGGTCAGCTGCGTGGTGCGGCCGCGCTTGCGCACGGCCGTGCCCACCTGGGCGGCCACGGTCCCCTTGACGTCACCGATCTCCTCGATGCGGCACTCACGATCGACGCCCTCGTCGAGGGTGATCACCGCACCGTCGACGTGCTCGCTCAACGTCGCCCGGGTCAGGGTGCCGTACCGGTCCCCGGGGCAGCTGCCACCGTCGGGCCGCGACGGCTGCGCCATGGCGTCGCCCGCTGACCAGGTGTCGTCGACGCAGGCGACGTGGAAGTTGGTCAGGGCCATCCGGGCACCCGTGGAGCGGTCGCGGACCAGGGCGCCGAGGGTGCCGGAGGTCAGGTAGTTCCCGGGGCTCGGGACGTCGGGGGGCTCCATGAAGATCGAGCGGCAGGGTCCCATGCTGATCCCGCCGCGCAGCGGGGTGTACTTCCCCGTGTCGATGCCCGACTGCACCTGCTCCTGGGGCACGAGCACGGACTGCAGCTCGATGACCTCCTCCTGCACGTCGACGGGCACGCCGTCGATCTCCGCGGGGATCAGCTCCTCCTCGCTGAGCGCACTGGGGTCCTTCTTCTCTGCGACGTAGACGACGATCGACAGCTGGTCGGTGAGCTTGCCCCCCGAGATCTTGCGGTCGATGTCCACGCCCTGGACCCCGGGCAGCGCGAGGAGTCGGTCCTCGACGGCCTGCTTGATGGGGCGGATCTCCCCCCGGGTGTGCGCGTGCTCCGGCATGCGAACCTCCTCCGCGCGGTGTGCGGGACGCACGAGCCGTCGTCGTGCGCTCGGACCGTGGCGCGCGCGGCACCGACGGCTCCTGGTGCACTATCCGCCGGATCGCGGTCACTGTCCAGAGGCACGACTACGCAACGTGATGTGCGCGGGCGCACCCACGTGGTGCGCGAGGCGCACCACGTGGTCAGCGGCGCCCGCCCGTGGCGCGCCGGGGCGCGAAGAGGGCGACGGCGACGAGCAGCACGACCGCCGCACCGATCGCGATCGCGATCGGTGAGGGACCGCTTCCGCCGGTGTCGTCGGGGGCCGCGGCAGCGTCCTCGCGGGGGGTGTCGACGCCGGGGGTGTCGGCCACGCTCGCCTCGATGTCGGCGGCGATCTGTTCGTTGAACCCCACCCAGACCTCGTCACCGAGCAGCGCCGTGGGGACCCCCTGGGCCTGCTCACCGCGGGCCGCCATCTCCTGCTCCCAGCGCTGGGCGTTGTCGGCGTCGCTGACGTCGTAGCGCGCGACCCGCAGCCCGGGGTAGTCCACCTCGAGGTCGTCGAGGAAGGGCTGCATCTCCCTGCAGAAGGGGCAGGTGTCGGTGCCGTAGTACTCGAGCACCGGCCCCGCATCGGCGTCGACGGCGTCCTGGGCGGACGCGGGCGTGGCGCCCGCGGCCATGGTCGTCAGCAGCAGGAGGAGGGCACAGGCCACGACCAGCGCCCGGAGGAGGATCGCGTCGGGACGGCTTCGCAGCACGGTGGACTCCGTCGGTGCTCGGTGTCGTGGTGGTCGGTGTGGTGGTGGTCAGGTCCCCGACGGTGGGCCGTGGTCCGGGTCGGGTGCGAACTCCTCGATGCGCGCCGGGTTGAAGGTGATGTCGAGGCCGACCCAGATCGTCTTCGACCACCCGTAGAGCGCGAAGGGCACGACGATGTTCAGACCGATGCCGACCACGGTCAGCATCGTCCAGGGCACGTCGGGCCAGGTCAGCAGCAGCCCGCCCACGGTCCAGGTGCCGAAGATGAGGATGACCAGGGCCATGATCACGATCATCGCGCCGAGCCAGTAGCCCTCCTCACGCACGAAGGAGAAGCGGCAGGTGGGGCAGTGGTCCGTGAGGTCGTTGACCCCGGCGAAGATGCCCCGACCACCGCAGTGGGGGCAGGCACCGCGCAAGCCGCGGTACAGGGGGGTGGCGCGGGAGGGCATCGTGGGGCCGGTCTACGGTCGGCGCGGCGTCACGGCCCGGTCGTCGGTGCCGTGACCTGCGGCGACGGTACCCGGGCACCCACCCACGCCGTGCGGGAGGAGGTCCCGGCGCGCGGGGCCCTTGGGCCCGCGCGCAGGCGCAGTACTACGGTGGGGTGGAGGCGGTCCTGGACCCCGGGCCCGTGCGCGTGGGCCCGTGATCCCGGGGCCCGGGGAGGGGCGGTGGCGCAGGTGGGAGCGGGCGCGTCGCAGGCCGCGCGTGGATCGCTGCCGCGGTGGGTCGTGCTGGCCTACGGCACGGGAGCCGCCGGCTGGGTGCTGATCGACCGGGTGGTGCTGACCTGGTTGTACTTCGCCTACGTCACGACACCCACGCCCACGGGCGAGCGGCTGCTGCTGCCGCTGACCTTCAGCGCCGTGCTGTTCGGGGGACGGATCATCGACGCCGTGGCCGACCCGGTGATCGCCCGGCTCTCCGACAACCACCGGGGCCGGCGTGGCCGGCGGCTGCCCTTCCTGCTCGTCAGCGCCGTGCCCTACGTCATCGTCTACGTCGCGCTGTTCCTGCCTCCCGTCGCCGAGCGCTCCGCGGTCAACACCCTCTACCTCGGTGTCGGCCTGGCGCTGTACTTCACCCTCTTCACCGCCTACGTCGGCCCCTACCTGGCGCTGCTGGCGGACCTGTCGGCCACCACCGCCGACCGGGTCGATCTGTCCACCGCCAAGGCCGTGGCGACCCTGCTGGGGGCCGGGGTGGCGTTGATCGTCTCCGGGCTGCTGGTGGAGGCCCTCGGTGTGGTGACGATGGTGTGGCTGCTCGGTGCCGTGGCCCTGGTGCTGCTGCTGGTGCCGTTGTCGATCCCCGAGCGTCGGTTCTCCGTCGCCGTACCTGCCACGATGGCGCTGCTGCCCGCGGTGCGGGCGACGCTGGCCAACCGGCCCTTCGTGGTCGCCCTGCTGGGTGCCAACGCCATGTGGTTCGGGTTCAACATCGTGTCGTTGAACGTGCCGTTGTACGCCAACTCGCTGCTGGGGAGGGGAGAGTCGGCGGTGGCGGCCCTGATGGGCGCGCTGTTCGGGGTGTGCCTGCTGGCGTTCCCGGTGGTGAACCGGCTCAGCAAGCGCCTGGGGCTCAAGCGGGTGATGATCGCCTCCCTGGTGGGCTTCGCCCTGGTGTTCCCCCTGATCGCGGCCTTCCCCGACCCGCCCCTGGGCCTGTCGCCCCTGGTCTTCGGGGTGCTGGTGATGGCCCTGGCCGGGGTGCCCCTGGCGGGGTTCTTCGTCGTGCCCGACGCGATCATCGCGGCCGTGGCCGACCTCGAGCAGCAGCGCACGGGCCAGCGCCGCGAGGGCATGTACTTCGGGGTCAACGGCCTGCTGCTCAAGCTGAACCTCGGGGTGTCGACGGTGGTCTCCGGGGCGCTGCTGCAGGTGTGGGGCGACCCTCTGGGGGTGCGGTTCACGGGACCCGTGGCCGCGGTGGCGGTGGCCGTGGGAGCGGCGGTGTTCCTGCGCTACCCGGAGGCCGAGGTGGAGGCGGCCCGGGCCGCGACCGTCACGCTCGACGGGACCGACGGGACCGACGGGGCCGACGGGGCCGACGGGGATGGCTAGTCCCCCGGACCCTGCACCCCGGGTGCTGCGCTGCGTGGCTGTCGGCCTGCACCTCGACCCGGACCGCGCCGCCTCGGCCGAGACCTTCGTGGCGAGCGTCGCGGCGGTGCTGGACCGTCAGCTGCCCGCCGACCCCGGGGTGGACACCCTGGTCGCACTGCCCGAGCACACGGGGCTGCTGGCCATGCTGGTGGGTGAGCGGGGTGCCGAGGCCCGGCAGCGGTGGCGCGCCGGGGGCTCGACGCTCGAGATCCTGTTCGCCCTGGCGGGCAGCTACGGCGAGGTGCTCGGTCACCTCGCGCGGCGGTGGCCCCAGGTGCGCTCGGCGGGGCAGTTGCTGCACCTCGCCTGCACCGACACCGTGGTGCGCACCCTGGTGGAGGGACTCGGACGCCTCGCGGCCGAGCGGCGGCTGTGGCTGTCGGTGGGTGCGGCCCTGCCGCGCTGGCAGCTGGTCCCCGTGGCGGAGGAGGCGGGGCTCGCGTCGCTGCTGGCCGGTCCCGAGGGGGCGGGTCGGGCCCGGGTCGCCGTGCCGAGGCAGCCGGGGGTGCGCAACCGGCAGCTGCTCCTGTCGCCCACAGGGGAGCTGGCCGCGGTCCACGACAAGGTGTCCCTGGTGCCGCTGGAGGCCGACGGCGAGCAGGGGCTGGGGCTGGAGCCCGCCAGCCTGGCCGAGGTGGAGGTCGCGGACCTGCCCATCGGGAGGGTGGCCACGGTCATCAGCAAGGACGCCTGGATGCCCGACGTCAATGAGCGGCTCGACCAGCTCGGCGCACAGCTGCTCCTCCAGCCCGAGGCCTTCGACCGGTGGGGGGTGCCGGAGGTCGATCCGTCCACGGGGCAGCGCGACCTGTGGCCCCCCGACAAGTTCCAGCGGGGTGGGTGGTGGATGGTTCAGCGCCACCCGGGCTTCCACGGCAACATCGCGCCGATGCTGCTCGGCACCCTGGGTGAGCTTGCCTTCGACGGCCAGCCCCTGATCGCCGTGCCGGGTCCCGACGGCGCGCCCGGCCGTGGCCTGCTCGGCCAGCCCCCCGGCGCCGGTTGGGCCGAGGTGGGGCCGTGGTGGCGGGACCCGGCCCCGGCCGAGCAGCGTGCTGCTGCCGCCAGCATCGCTGCAGGGCCGCCTCCGCCTGCGCCCCACGACGTGGTCGCCGTCGCGCAGCTGCACCTGCCCTCGCGGCCCCCGCCGGGCGCCCCGCTGCCGCCTCACCCCGCTGTCGGTGCCAGCATCGAGGTGGCACCGGGCTGCGGCGCGCTCCAGCTCGTCCCCGACCTCGTCGGGGAGGGGGAGCGGGCCTGGCTCGCCTGGGTCGCTACGGACGGCGATGGTCGGCAGCAGGTGCTCCTCGCCCGGGGCGATGGTCACGCCTGGGAGCGGCCCGAGGCCCTCAGCCCGGCGGCGGGTGCGCCCGCGGAGGCGGTCGCCGCACGGCGCTGGCGGCCCCGGCTGGCGGTGGACCGGGACGGACCGATCTGCCTGCACCTCGGCTTCCCCACGGGCAACTGGGACCTGTTCGCCGTCCGGCCGGGACCGCAGGCGGGGGCCGTCCGTGTCGACGACGCCGACACCGACCACGGCGTGCTGCGCGAGCGGCTCCACGACGCACCGGCGATCCTGGCCGATCACCGCGGCCTGGTGGCGGTGTGGAGCGATCTGCGGTGGCCGTGGCTCCTGCCCCAGGTGCGCATCGCCCGTTCGCACGACAGCGGTGCCACCTGGAGCCCCAGCACCCGGGTCGACGGCGGCGCCCTGGTGGGCGAGGGCGATCCCCTGGCGGGACGCAGCCCCGCGGAGAGCCGGGGGCAGACCACCCCCTCGGTCGCCCTGTGCGACGGCGAGGTCGTGGTGGCGTGGCAGGACCGTGACGGCGACGGCGCCCCGCTGCTGCGCCTCGCCTGGCCGGAGCGTCCGGGGGGCCGCGAGGCGGGGACGGACCCCTGGCGCGCTCCGGCGGGGCAGGGACGTCCGGCGCGTCCCGTGCTGGCCGCCGCCGGGCGCACCCTGTGGGCGGTGTGGGAGGTCTGGCAGGCCGACGGCGGCGCGGCGCTGTGGGCGTCGGTGTCCCGCGACGCCGGGCAGCGCTGGGTCGCACCCCGTGCCCTGGATCCGTCGCGTCCCACCGGTGCCCACCAGCGACGGGCCTGCGTCGTCCCCGTCGACGACGACCATGCGGTGGTGGTCCTCGAGGACGACCGCTCCGGGAGCTCGTCGGTCGCCACCATCAGCCTCCGGGTGGGCGGGCCGGCGGCGCTGATCGCGGCCGCACCCCTGCGTGTGGACGACACGCCGCCCGCAGACCAGGCACGGGCAGCGGTGGCCACCCGGTTGGCCGACGAGCTGCTCGTGGTGTGGCAGGACACCCGCGCCGGCACCGAACAGCTGCGCAGCACCCGACTCCCGGTCGGGCGCTGAGGGGGGAACAGGTCACGTCGCCGCCACCTCGACGTCGCCGCCGTCGGCTGGCAGGCTCGCAGACCGTCACCCGCGGACCGCGACCGCCCGGAGGCCACCATGGACACCCTCAGATGGGGGATCATCTCGACGGCGAAGATCGCACGGGAGAAGGTGATCCCGGGCCTCAAGGGCGCCGACAACTGCGAGGTGGTCGCCATCGGCTCCCGCGACCGGGCCGCCGCTGCCGAGGTGGCGGAGCGTCACGGCATCCCCCGCGCCTACGGCTCGTACGAGGAGGTACTCGCCGACGCGAGCGTCGACGCGGTGTACATCCCCGTCCCCAACCACCTGCACGCCCGCTGGACGCTCGCCGCCGCGGCGGCAGGCAAGCACGTGCTGTGCGAGAAGCCCCTGGCGTTGACCGCCGAGGAGGCCCAGACCATGGTGGACGCCTGCGAGCGTGCCGGGGTGGCCTTCATGGAAGCCTTCATGTACCGCCTCCACCCCAGCTGGCAGCGCACCCGGGAGCTGGTGGCCGAGGGTGCGATCGGGGAGCTGGTGGCCGTCGACAGCTGGTTCTCGTACTACAACGACGACCCGGACAACATCCGCAACATCCCCGAGGTGGGGGGTGGCGCCCTGATGGACATCGGGTGCTACTGCATCGACCTGTCCCGGCTGCTGTTCGGCGAGGAGCCGACGACGGTCGCCAGCCGGGTGCGCCGCGACCCGGCCCAGCACGTCGACACCGCGACCAGCGCGCTGCTGGGCTTCGAGGATGGCACGGCCACCTTCACCTGCTCGACCCGGGCCAAACCGGACCAGTACGTCACGATCCATGGCACCTCGGGACGCATCCACCTCGACGTGCCCTTCAACATCCCTCCCGACCGCCCCACCGAGGTGGTGGTCCACGCCGGCAGGGCCCTCCCGGCCCACGCCGAGGGGCAGGTGCACACCTTCCCGCCGGCCGACCCCTACACCGTGCAGGGCCAGCGGTTCGCGGCTGCGGTGCTCGCCGGGAACCAGGTGCCGACCCCGCCGAGTGAGGGTGTCGCCACGATGGGGGTGCTCGAGCGGGTCATCGCCGCGGCCGCTGGGGAGAGCGCGTGACCGCTGCGGCGGAGCTCAGCCCTTGACGGCACCCGCCAGCAGCCCGCGGACGAAGTAGCGCCCGAGCAGCACGTAGATGATCAGGGTGGGCAGCGCCGCCTGCAGCGCCGCGGCCATCTGCAGGTCGAACTCCACGATCTGGCTGCCCGAGATGTTCTGCAGGGCCACCATCACCGGCCGCTGGCCGGCGCTGGTGATCGTCACGGCCCACAGGAACTCGTTCCAGATCTGGGTGAACTGCCAGATGCCCACCACCACGAAGCCCGGCAGCGACAGGGGCAGGGCGACGCGCCGGTAGGTGCCGAGCAGCCCGGCCCCGTCGATCTGGCTCGCCTCGATGATCTCCATGGGGATGCGGGCGTAGAAGTTGCGGAAGATCAGGGTGGTGATGGGGATGCCGTAGATCACGTGGGTGAGCACGAGCCCGGGGATGGTGTTGAACAGCCCGATGGTGTTCAGGGTCTGCACCAGGGGGATCAGCACGATCTGGTAGGGGATGAACATGC
>SKTN01000073.1 GCA_007117945.1 Nitriliruptoraceae bacterium
CAGTGGCAGATCTTCCGGCGCAAGTTCTTCCGCCACAAGCTGGCGATGGGCTCCCTGATCTTCCTGGTGCTCGTGGTCGTCGCGGCGTTCAACGCCGAGCGCATCGCGCCCTACGCCTTCGACGCCATCAACGTCACCCGTGCGAACACCCCCCCGACCTTCGCCGACCTCCACTTCTTCGGCACCGACCAACTGGGCCGTGACTACTTCAGCCGGGTGCTGTTCGGCACGCAGACCTCGCTGCGGGTCGCCGGGGTCGTGGCGATCCTCTCGACCCTCATCGGCACCCTCGTGGGTGCCGTCGCGGGCTACTACCGCGGCTGGATCGACTCCGTGCTGATGCGGATCACCGACCTGGTCATCATCGTCCCGGCGATCGCGGTGCTGCTGCTGGCGGCGGCCTTCTTCGGACAGGGTGACCCCAACCGCATCGCGGTGATCCTCGCCCTGCTGTTGTGGACCTCACTGGCGCGCATCGTGCGGGGGGTGTTCCTCAGCCTGCGGGAGAAGGAGTACGTCCAGGCCGCCCGGGCGGCGGGAGCCGGCGACCTGCGGATCATGTTCCGGCACATGCTGCCGAACACGATCGGACCGATCGTGGTCAACATGACGCTGGTACTCGCAGCCGCCATCATCATCGAGGCGACCCTGTCCTTCCTCGGCATCGGCGTGAACCCACCGACACCTGCGCTGGGCGTGCTGATCAGCGACGGTCGCAGCTCCATGCAGACCCTGTGGTTGCTGACGATCATGCCGGGCGTGGCCCTGGTGCTGATCGCGTTGGCGATCAACTTCATCGGTGACGGGCTCCGCGACGCCCTGGACCCGACCCAGCAGGAGCGCTGACCGACCCGACACCGCCCGCTGCACATCCGTCTCCCTCACCCACCGTCCGACCGGGGGTTCCTCGTGGCCGAACCGTTGCTGTCGATCCGTGACCTCGTCACGGAGTTCTCCACCCCTGACGGGGTCGTGCACGCGGTGGACGGGGTCTCCTACGACGTCTACCCCGGTGAGACCGTGGGGGTGGTGGGCGAGTCCGGTTCGGGGAAGTCCGTGACCGTGATGTCGATCCTGCGGCTGATCCCCGAGCCACCCGGCCGCATCGCCAACGGCGAGATCCTGCTCGAGGGCCGCAACCTGCTGGAGCTCTCCGACGGTGACCTGCGCAAGGTCCGGGGCAAGGACATCGCGATGGTCTTCCAGGACCCGATGACCTCCTTGAACCCGGTGCTGACCGTCGGCTCGCAGATCGCCGAGGCGATCACGACCCACGACGCCAAGGTCAACGATGCCGAGGCCCGGCGTCGGACCGTGGAGTTGCTGGAGTTGGTGGGTGTCCCCAACGCCGCCGCGCGGTTCGGGCAGTACCCCCACGAGTACTCCGGTGGGATGCGCCAGCGGGCGATGATCGCCATGGCCATCGCGAACAGGCCGAAGATCCTGATCGCCGACGAGCCGACCACGGCACTGGACGTCACCATCCAGGCGCAGGTCCTCGATGTCCTCAGCACGGCACAGAAGGAGACCAACGCCGGCACGATCCTGATCACCCACGACCTCGGTGTCATCGCGGAGATGGCGGACCGGGTCGTGGTGATGTACGGCGGCAGGGTGGTGGAGACCGGCACGGTCGACGACATCTTCCACAACCCGACCCACCCCTACACCCTGGGGTTGCTGTCCTCGCTGCCACGCACCGACCGCCAGGTCGAGCGTCTGGAGCCCATCCCCGGGCAGCCACCGTCGCTGATCAACCTGCCCCAGGGATGTGCCTTCCACCCGCGCTGCCGGATGTCCGCCGGGCGCGATCAGTGCCGCACAGAGGTGCCCGAACTCCTCCAGCTGGGTGCGGGCCGCGCCAGCGCCTGCCACTTCCACGAGGAGCTGCCGGAGGAGATCGCCCGGATCGAGGCGGCCATGGGCCTGGAGTTCGGCAGCGACCAGCAGGAGGGCGAGTGATGGCCGCTCAGCCGACGCCGATCGATCCGGTGCCCGTCGGGCCCGGGCTCCACGATCGCTCACCCCTCGGGGACACGATCCTCACCGTGGAGGACCTCACCAAGCACTTCCCCCTGCGCGGTGGGGTCCTCAACCGTCAGTATGGATCGGTCTTCGCCGTCGACGGGGTCTCCTTCGACGTCAAGGCGGGCGAGACCGTGGGGCTGGTGGGCGAGTCCGGCTGCGGGAAGTCCACCACCGGACGCTGCATCGTGCGCCTGCTGGATCCCACCGACGGTCGGATCCTGTTCAAGGGCCACGACCTCGCGGGGATGTCGCGCCGGACGATGCGGGAGATGCGTCGCGAGATCCAGATCGTGTTCCAGGACCCGTACGCGTCCCTCAACCCGCGGATCTCCGTCAACGAGATCATCGCGGAGCCGCTGCGCATCTACGGCCGGTGGCGCAACGGCGGTCGGGAGCGGGTCAAGGAGCTGATGCGCCTGGTCGGGCTCAACCCCGAGCACGGCAACCGCTTCCCCCACGAGTTCTCCGGCGGGCAGCGCCAGCGCATCGGCATCGCCCGGGCGCTGGCCCTCGATCCGCAGCTGCTGGTGCTCGATGAGCCGGTGTCCGCGCTGGACGTGTCCATCCAGGCCCAGGTCATCAACCTGCTCGAAGAGCTCCAGGACGCCCTCGACCTCGCCTACCTCTTCATCGCCCACGACCTGTCGGTCGTGCGCCACATCTCCGATCGGGTGGCGGTGATGTACCTCGGCAAGATCGTGGAGTTCGGCGACACCGAGGACATCTTCAACAACCCCACCCACCCCTACACCCAGGCCCTGCTCTCCGCCGCCCCGATCACCGATCCGAGGGACCGGGACAAGATCTCACGCATCATGCTCGAGGGGGATGTGCCCTCACCCTCGGACCCGCCCTCGGGGTGCCGGTTCCGGACCCGCTGCTGGAAGGCGGAGGACCGGTGCGCACAGGAGGAGCCCCCGCTGATCGACGAGTTCGGCCACGGGCACCCCTCGGCCTGCTTCTTCGCCGAACCGCGGGAGATCTTCGACCGCTGACCGTGCCGGGGCGCTGTCCCGCGCCCATGCTGGCCGGTCAGCTGGGCGCTGCCGCGGCGGTCGCCTACGAGGGGGCTCCCGGCTGCGCGCGACCTGCCGGTGGTCGGGATCTGGGCCCTCGCCCAGGAACCGACCACGCCCGCCGCCGCGATACGGCCTCAGGCGATCCAGCTGGTCAGGACCTGGGCCCTCGCCCAGGAACCGACCACGCCGCGGGGATGGCCACGGTCGCGGCGCCCGCGAACGAGCGCCGCACAACCGTGCGCCGGTCAGCTCTCGCGCCGGTGACCGACGATCAGGGCGAAGTCCTCGCTGGAGAGGCTCGCGCCGCCGACCAGAGCGCCGTCGATGTCGTCCTGGCCCATCAGCGAGCGCACGTTGCCGGGCTTCACGCTGCCGCCGTACTGCACGCGGATGCGGTCAGCGACCTCCTGGCCGTACTGTGAGGCCAACTCGGTCCGCACGGCGGCGCACATCTCCTGGGCGTCCTCGGGCGTGGCGGTCAGGCCCGTGCCGATCGCCCAGACCGGCTCGTAGGCGACCACGACCTCCTCGGCGTCGTCCGCGCTGATGGAGATGCCGGCCAGGCTGCCACGCAGCTGCGACACGACCACTTCGACGGCCTTGCCGGCCTCCCGCTCCTCCTTCGTCTCGCCGACGCACAGGATCGGGCGCATGCCGTGGTTGAGGATCGCCGCGACCTTGGCGTTGACGATCTCGTCCGACTCGCCGAACAGGGCCCGGCGCTCGGAGTGCCCGGCGATGACGTAGGTGACGTCGAGGCGCTTGAGCATCGGTGGGCTCACCTCACCGGTGAAGGCGCCCTCGTCCTCCGCATGACAGTTCTGCGCGCCGAGTGCCAGGGGCAACCGGTCGGACTGGATCAAGGTCTGGATGGACCTCAACGACACGAAGGGTGGACACACCACCACCTCCTGGCCCTCGTAGTCCGCTTCCTCGAGGTGGTAGGCCAGCTTCTGGACCAACTGGATCGCCTCGAGGTGGTCACGGTGCATCTTCCAGTTCCCCGCGATGACAGGGGTCCGCTCGGCCACGATGGGGCTCCTTGGGTTCGGTGTCTGGTTCGGTCGCGTGTGCGATGGGCACTCGCTTCGAGCCTAGTCAGCACGGCCCGGGGCGGAAGGGGCGGACCCGGTCGGCCAGCCGGGCACCCACCTCCGCCGCCGGCCCGGTCCCGAGGCCACCGGGCACGCGGGTCCTCCCGGGCGTGCCTCCATCGGCCGGGTCGCATCACGAGGCGCCTGCGGCCCAGTCGGCGTGCAGCCGCGCGTACACCCCCGAACGCGCCAACAGCTGCGCGTGGGCTCCCCGCTCCACCAGCACGCCCCGGTCGAAGACCAGCACCTCGTCGGCGGCCTCCGCCGTGGACAGCCGGTGGGCAACCGTGATGGAGGTCCGGCCCGTGGTCAGCCGCTCGATGGCACCGCGCAGCCGCACCTCCAGGGCCGGATCCACCGCCGAGGTGGCCTCGTCCAGCACCAGCAGGTCCGGCCGCGCGATCCACGCCCGTACCAGCGCCACCAGCTGCCGCTCCCCCGCCGACAGCCGGCTGCCCCGCTCGCCGACGTGGGTGGCGATGCCGGCGGGCAGCTCCTCGAGCCACCGGCCGAGCTCGAGCTGCTCGAAAGCCGCCCGCACCTCGTCATCGGCGGCCTCGGGACGCCCGTACCGCACGTTGTCCGCGATCGTGGCGTCGAACAGGAACCCCTCCTGGGGCACGCTGATGACCCGGTCCCTCAGGCTCGCGAAGGCCACCTCGGTCAGGGGCACACCACCGATCGTGATCCACCCCCGGGTGGGATCGAACAGCCGCGTCAACAGGCGGACGAAGGTGCTCTTGCCCGAACCGGTCTCCCCCACCACGGCGACCCGGGTGCCAGCATCGAGGTGGAGGGTGACGTCGCGGAGCACCTCGTCCCCCCGCTCGACGACCCCGCGCTCGACGACCCCACCGCCGTCGGGAGCACCGCCGTCGGGACCGCTGCCGTCGGCACCGGCATCTCGGCTGGGAGCGCGGTCGGGGTCGAGGTCGCGGTCGGGGTCGCCCCGGGGGTAGGCGAAGGCGACCCCGTGCACGTCGACGGCCAGGGGGCCCGGGGGCAGGGCACGCCCGGGTCGGGGGTCCTCCACCTCGACGGGGGTGTCCAGCACCGCGAGTACCCGACGGACCCCGGCAGCTGCCGTCTGGGCCTCGTTGAGCACCTCCACGAGGATCTGGATCGGCTCGATGAACAGCGTCACGAGGAACAGGAAAGCCACCAGGCGACCCGCGGTGAGCTGCCCCGGCTGGAGCAGCACCCCCACGGCGATCACCAGGGCGGTGACGCCACCGGCGAACAACTCGGCGCTGGAGAACATCGACGCACCGACGATCTGGGAGCGGATCTCCGCGCGCCGATGCTCCTCCAGCGCGCCGTCCACCCGGGGCAGGGTGCGGGACTCCGCGCCGTAGGCCCGGATGGTGGGCAGCCCGCTGATGGCCTCGGACATCGCGGCGACCGCAGCCGCGGAGCGCACCCGCACCCGGTCGTACAGGCGGCGCAGCACGCGCTGGAACACCAGGAGCAGCAGGGCGTAGAGCACGCCCGCTCCGGCCACCAGGGTCGCCAGCAGCGGGTCGTACAAGGACATGACGACCAGCACCAGCGACAGCTGCGCCGCGCCCACCAGCAGCCCGACCCCACCCCACTCCATGAACTGCGTGATCACCTCGATGTCGGAGGTGACCCGGGCCACCAGGGACCCACGCCGTTCCGCCTGGACGTGGAGGCTGGACAGCCGGTGGATGTGGGCGAAGGCGGCGATCCGCAGCTCCGCGAGGCCCGTCGCGGCGGCCCGCAGCAACCGGAACATCGCGAACCGGGTGGCGATGACCGCCACGGCGACGGCAGCCAGGGCCACGGCCCCGGTGCTCACCACCGCGGCGGTGTCCACCTGCTGGCCCAGCAGCTCCGCGTCCAGCAGGCGCTGGATCGCGATGGGCACCACCACCTGTCCGGCGGTCCCCACCACCGCCAGGAGCAGGGTGACGCCCAGCCCACGGGACAGGGCCGGCGCGATCGCCGCCGCCCGACGGACCGCGCCGATCAGGGTCGCGTCGGAGCCGGTCACGATCCACCCCCGCCCGGCAGCGGGGTCGCAGCTGCGTCGCTCACGGCTGACCCCCCGTCCCGCCATCGTGGGGCGCGTCCCGCCCGCCACCCTCGGCGCCGCGCCGGCTGCCCCAGTCGGGGCGGTGCGCAGCAGCCGCACGGGCGCGTCGCAGGGCCTCCTGCCGGGCGGCCGCGTCCCGCTCGTAGGCCTCCAGCAGATCCGCGTACCCGGGCACGGTGGCCAGCAGCTCCCGGTGGCTCCCGCTGGCGCGGATCCGTCCCTCGTCCACGAACAGGACCCGGTCCGCCAGCAGGATCGTGGCCCGGCGGGACGCCACCACCACGACGGTGGAGGGTCGGGCCGCCTGCTTGAGCCCGGTGAGGATCCGTGCCTCGACGCTGGGATCCACCGCCGAGGTGGCGTCATCGAGCACCAGCAACCGTGGGCGGCGCACCAGGGCACGGGCCAGCGCCAGGCGCTGGCGCTGCCCACCCGACAGGCTCGCCCCGCGCTCACCCAGTGGCGTGTCCAGCCCCTGGGGCAGGGCTTCGACGAACACCTCGGCGTTGGCCAGACGCAGGGCCGCACGGACCGCATCCGGCTCCACCTCCACCCCGAGGGCGACGTTGCCGAGGACGGAGTCGTCGAACAGGAAGGTGTCCTGAGCGACGTAGGCCACCTCCGCGGGCAGCACGCCCGGGGCCAGGGACCGCAGGTCGACGCCGTCGAGGGTGAGCCGGCCCGCGTCGGGGTCCCACAGCCGGGCGAGCAGGATGGCCAGGGAGGACTTGCCCGAGCCCGTCGGCCCGACCACCGCCACGGTCGTGCCGGGCTCGATCTCCAGATCGACGTCGGCCAGCACCGGTGCGTCGGGCACGTAGCCGAACCGCACACCCGTCGCGCCCACGTGTGCCGGTCCGGGTGCCGGGTCGGGGCGTCGATCGCCGTAGGCGACCTCGTCGTCGTGCTCCAGCACCGCGGCCACGCGCCGCCAGGCGGCCAGCGAGCCCGCGGTGTCCCAGAACAGGTAGCCGAGCATGCGCACGGGTACGACCAGCAGGGACAGCAGGTAGGCGACCCGGACGAGCTCCCCCGGCGAGAGGGTGCCCGCCCCCACCCGGAGCGCGCCGAGCACCAGCACCACGAGCGAGCCCGCGGCGGGGAGCCCCTCGGTGACGGCCCGGTAGCCCGTCCACACCCGCCCCACGGCGATCAGCTGGTCACGCAGATGCTCGGCCACCTCCCGGAACCGGGCCACCTCCTGCGCCTCCCGGCCCAGGGAGGTCACCGTCAGCGCACCGTCGAAGCTCTCGTGGGCGACGGCGGCCACCCGGCCACGACGGCGCTGGGCCTCCTCCATGCCCTCGAAGGTCAACCACGAGCCCCGCAGGTCGATGGCGACCACCGTCACGAGGAGCACCAGCACGGCCACGCCCAGCACCGGATCCGTCCAGGTGATGACCCCGACGGAGGCGAACAGCAGGCCCAGCACGCCCGTCGCGAAGGGCAGGGGAGCCAGGACGAAGGTGGCCTGGCGCGTGTCCACGTCGGCGGTGGAGAGCAGGTCGCCGACGCCCAGCCGGTCGTAGCTGCGCAGCGAGGTCGCGAACAGCCGGCGGATCACCTGGCGGCGCAGCTCGGTCTGGGCCGTGGCCTGCAGGGCCGTTGCCGAGCCGCGGCGCAGCACGATGCCCGCAGCTTTCCACACGGCCACGCCCACCAGCAGCCACACCACGGGGGCGAGCCGGCCCGCGACCGCCTCACCCTCCTGCAGCACGGGCACGATGAGGTCGTCGGTGGCGTCGCCGACCACCAGGGCGCTGGCCACGATGGCCGCGGTGAACAGCAGCGCACCGAGCAGGGCGAACAGGAACCGCAGGGGCGTCGCGCGGATCAGGCGTGCGATCAGGCGTGCGCCACCGGCCACGACCTGCCGGGGGCGGGTCGTGGTGGTCAGGACGGGATCTGCTGCCACCGTGGCTCCAGGGGTGTCGCGGTCCAGGCGCACCGCAGGGCCCCGCCGCCAGCCCACGGGCGGACGACGACGGCCCAGCCCGGGGACGGTAGCCCGTCACGGGTGGGGCGCCGCCATCAGCCGATGGACCATCGGACGCCGCGGGCCACAGCGGTGCGCGATCGACCAGGCGCAGCCCACCGCACGACGGAGCTCGCCACAGGACGGAGCCCGGCGGATGGACCGCCGGGCTCCGTCCTGCTGCGTCGTGGTTGTCCCTGGTGCCGGTCAGGCTCGCGCGTCGTGCTGCTGCGCGCCCCGGGTCAGGCGCCGCACCCTCAGGTGCGCAGCGCCACCACCCCGGGCAGTTCCTTGCCCTCCAGCAGTTCCAGGGAGGCACCGCCTCCCGTGGAGACGTGGTCGACCTTGTCGTCGAGGCCGAAGGTCCGGATCGCCGCCGCGGAGTCGCCACCACCGACCACGGTGAAACCGTCGGAAGCGGCCATGGCGTCGGCGACGGTCCGGGTGCCGGCCGCGAAGGCCTCCCACTCGAACACGCCCATGGGGCCGTTCCAGAACACGCTGCCGGCGCCGGTGATGGCCGCGGCGTAGGTCGCTGCGGTCTCCGGTCCGACGTCCAGCCCCATCTGGTCCGAGGGGATGTCCGCCACCGCGACGCTGGTCGCTGGAGCGTCCTCGGCGAACTCCGGAGCCACCACCACATCGGTCGGCAGCAGCACCTCGACGCCCCGCTCACGCGCGGCCTTGACGAGGCGTCCCACGGTCTCGACCTGGTCGGTCTCGACACGCGAGGAGCCGACGTCCACACCCTCCGCCTTGAGGAAGGTGAAGGCCATGGCACCGCCGACGGCGATCGCGTCGACCCGCTCGAGGAGGTTCTCGAGCACCGTCAGCTTGTCGCTGACCTTGGCGCCACCGAGCACGGCCACGTAGGGCCGGGCGGGGTCCTCGAGCAGCCCACCGAGCACTGCCAGCTCCCGCTCCAACAACAGCCCCGCGTACCCGGGGATCCGGGCGGGGATGCCGGAGATCGACGCGTGGGCACGGTGCGAGGCACCGAAGGCGTCGTCGACGTACACGTCCGCCATCGAGGCCAACGCTGCGGCGAACCCGTCGTCGTTGGCGGTCTCCCCCGGGTCCCACCGCAGGTTCTCCAGCAGCAGGA
>SKTN01000147.1 GCA_007117945.1 Nitriliruptoraceae bacterium
CACCTCGGGGCACCGACCAGCGCCGCACCGCGACGCCGGAGGGTTGGTCGGCCAACAGCAGCTGGCCGGTCACCGCACCTGGTCCAGCAGGTCCTCGAGGCTGGCGGCGGTCAGCTCGCCGACGTAGCGGGCGACGAGCTGACCGTCACGGTCGAACAGCACGGTGGTGGGCATCCCACGTCCGCCGACGGCGAAGGCGACGTCACCGTCGATGTCGTGGATCGTCGCGAAGTCGATCCCCAGCTCCTCCACGAAGGCCTCGCCGTCCTCGAGGCGGTCGAGGTGGTCGATGCCGAGGAAGGTGATGTCGGGGTTGTCGTCCCGGGCCTCGAGCAGGAGCGGCATCTCCGCACGGCACGGTGCACACCAGCTGGCGAAGATGTTGACCAGGGTCGGGTTGCCGGCCTCGGCCTCACGCGCGATGAAGGCCGCGGCCTCCGACCAGCCGCCGCTGACCAGGTGGGCGTCGGCGGGTGGCACCTCCTCAGGCGCCTCCACGGCGAAGACGTCCACGCCGTCGTCCGCCGGCACGCTGGGCGCGCCGTCGTCGGGTGTCGCTCCGAAGTCGACCACCTCGCCGTCATCGCCCGCGCAGCCGAGGAGCACCACGCCCAGCACCGCCAGGCTCGTGACGGCCAGCGGTAGGCGACGGGCAGCGCGTCGCGTGTCGCGTGGCGTCCGTGCCTGTCGGACCGCTGGGCTCCGGCGTGTGCGCTGGCTGTGGGGCCGCACGGCGGCGGGTGGGGAGCTGGGGCTCGGCTGCGGCACGGCGACGGCTCCGACCGACGGGGATGCGGGCCTGCGAAGGTACCGAGGGGCCGCCCGCGCTCTCCTCCGAGCCTGGCCTCGCTCGTGGCCCCACGCGCCCCTGCTGCCGCGTGGTCGGGCACCGCGTCTGGCCGGAGGACCGACACCTCGCCAGGTCCCGTTCCGGATGAGACCTCCGGCAGCACGGGTGGTCGTTCCCTGGGCGCTGGCCCAGGGAACGACCACCCGTGCGCCCACCAGCTCGAGGCACCTCGCGATCGTGGTCAGGAGCTGGGCTCTGGCCCAGGGAACGACCACGCCGGGGACCACGGCCGCCTCGGGGCCCCCGGGGCCCGCCGGGCTCAGCCGGGCGTCGCCAGCACCTCCGGCGCCGCGTCCAGCACCGCATCGACCTCGGCGGGGGTGCCGACGGTGATCCGCACCTGCTCCTCCAGGCCGTAGGGCGTCAGCGGGCGCACGCCGATCCCGCGCGCCGCGAAGGCCTCCACCACGGGCCCGGCCGGCCGGCCGAGCTCCACGGTCACGAAGTTGCCGAGCCCGGCGCTGTGGGCCACACCCAGCTCGTGCAGCCCCCCCGACAGGCGGCTGCGGCCCTCGACGGTGCCTCGGATCGTCGCGGCGAGGTGGTCCTGGTCGCCCAGGCTCGCCACCGCCGCCGACTGGGCCGCAGCCGCGACGTTGAACCGGGGCCGCCGGCCGTCGGTGGCCGCGACCAGGGCGGGCGGACCCAGCAGGGCCCCCACCCGCATCCCCGCGAGGGCGTGGGCCTTCGAGAAGGTGGTCAGCACCACCACCTCCTCGTGCGCGAGGGCCAGCTCCCCCACACGGGCGTAGCCCAGCTGCCCCGTGGCGAAGTGGTGGTAGGCCTCGTCGATCAACAGGGTGACGTGGCCGGGCAGCTCGCGCGCCAGGTGGATCAGCGCATCGCCGGTGACGTGGGCGGCGGTGGGGTTCGCCGGGTTGTCGATGGCCACCACGCGGGTGCGCGGCGTCACCGCGGCGAGCAGCGCCTCGACGTCGCGGGTGTAGCCCGGCTCGGTACCGCTCGCCGGCCCGCCCGTCGCCACCTCGACGTAGGCGGCTCCTGCGTTGCGCGCGGCGAGGCGGTAGACCACGAAGGACCGTTCGAAGGCCACGACCTCCGGCTGGTCGTGACCGCTGCACCGCTGCGGGATGAGGTCCATCA
This sequence comes from Nitriliruptoraceae bacterium, assembly GCA_007117945.1. Classification (GTDB taxonomy): domain Bacteria; phylum Actinomycetota; class Nitriliruptoria; order Nitriliruptorales; family Nitriliruptoraceae; genus T1Sed10-7. The sequence continues at coordinate 1,955 of SKTN01000147.1, forward strand.
GCAGCGCCGCGGACCCGGTGCCGACGGCCACGCGCTCGGGGGTCACCCCCTCGTCCACGGCGATCGCGGCACGCAGCTCGGCGCTGGCGTCGTCGGGGTAGCGGTGGGCCTGGGACAACGTCGAGGTAGCGGCCTCCAGGGCAGCGGGCGAGGGCCCGAAGGGCGACTCGTTGGAGGAGAGCCGGACCCGCATGCCCGGCGGCGGCCCCACGGCGGCACCGGCGGCCACGCTCACAGGTACAGCCCCGTGGCGCTGTCGGCCTGGTGGGAGGCGACGGCGTGGACGTCCCGTTCCCGCACGATCAGGTAGGGCTCGCCCTGGATGTCCACCTCGATGGCGTCCTCGGGGAGGTACAGCACGTCGTCGCCCACAGCGATCTGGCGCACGTTGGGGCCGATGCCGATGGTCGCGCCCCAGATGCCCTTACGGTCGACGGACCGGGCGGTCGCGGGGATCACGATGCCGCCGCGGCTGCGGCGCTCGCTGTCGTCGGGCGGGGCGACCAGCACACGGTCGCCGAGTACGACGACGCTGCGGCGGTCGGGCTGCGGGTCCTCGAGTGCGCTCATGGCCCGCACCGTACCTGCGGCACAGCGCCGATCACCGCGCCAGGGGGCCGATCACCGTGCCACGATGCCGGTCAGCACGTTCCACACGGTGCGACGGCGACCGGTCAGCGGGGCGCGACGTAGGTGTGTGCCGCGACGTGGGGGGGGATCGCCGCGTCGTGGTGCGCACCGGCGACCAGGACCCAGCCGCGCTCGTTGCGCTGGATCTCCGCGTGCTTGCCCGGGAGGAAGCCGCAGTTCTGGAGCAGCTGCAGGGCCTCGTCGTCGCCCTCGAGGGTCTCGGTGATGCGCAGGACCTCGACGGGGCCCGTGGGCGCATCGGCGAGCAGCACGGCGTCGGCGTGCTCCGGGGCGTTGCCGGAACCGGGGATGGGGTTGCCGTGGGGACAGGTCCCGGGGTCACCGAGCAGCTCGATGAGCTTCGCCTCGACGTCGCCGGAGACCACGCCCTCCCACCGTTCGGCCTCATGGTGCACCTTCCACCACTCGAGCCCGATCACATCCGACAGCAGGCGTTCGGTGAGCCGGTGGCGCCGCACCGCCGTGGTCGCCAGCGGCACGCCGGCGGTGCTCAGCGCCAGCCGCTCCTGGCTGGCATCCCCGACGAGCTCAGCGGTGCCGTTCTCCAGCAGCCGGGTGATGGCGGCGTCGACCAGGGCGACGTCAACGGGGAGCCGGCTCGCGATGGTGGCTGCGGACACGGCGACACCGAGGTGGTGGTGCTCGAGCAGGATCTCCAGCACCTCGGTGACCAGGCTGTCGACCCCGTGGTCAGCGCGGTGGTCGGGGTCCGGGTGCGTGAGCCCGTGGAGGTGCCGTGCGGCGCGTCCCGAGCCGGGGCGCTCGGACGCCGAGGGGCGGTCCTCAGTGAGGTGTGCCGGTACGGACACGGTGGGCTCCTGGGTCGGGAGCTGCAGGGGTGCGGGGCGGTGTCGAGCGACCCCTCAGGGGCCGATGGAGCACGCGGGAGCCCGCTGGAGGAAGGGTAACCTAACCTCACGGTCCCCTCGCACGTCCGTCGGACCTGGTTCCCTGGGGCCGACCGTCCCGATCACGACCCCTTCCGAGGCGAGTTGGAGGCGAGGTGGCCGGCCCCGAGCCCACGACCCCGGCGTTGCGCTGTTGCGCCCTGACGCGTCGGTTCGGTGACACCCTCGCCGTCGACCGCGTCGACCTGACGGTGCCGCGGGGCAGCCTGACCGCCCTGCTCGGGCCCTCGGGCTGCGGCAAGACCACGGTGCTGCGGATGGTCGCCGGGCTCCTCGATCCCGACGAGGGCCGCATCGAGATCGACGGGACCCTGGTGACCGGCCCCACGGTCGCCCTCCCACCGGAACGCCGCAACGTCGGCATGGTCTTCCAGGACTACGCCCTCTTCCCCCACCTGACCGTGGCCCGCAACGTCGGCTACGGGCTGCGCCACCTGTCGCGGGGCGAGCGGGCCGAGCGCGTGGCCTCCGCCCTCCGCCTCGTCGGCATGGATCACCTCGGTGCCCGTCTGCCCACCGCCCTGTCGGGCGGCCAGCAGCAGCGCGTCGCGCTCGCCCGGGCCCTGGCACCCGAGCCCGACCTGATCCTGCTGGACGAACCCTTCTCCAACCTCGACGCCGCCCTGCGCGCCGCGGTCCGTGAGGAGGTCCGCGCGATCCTGCGCGCCGCGGACCAGACCGCGGTGTTCGTCACCCACGACCAGGAGGAGGCCCTCTCCCTGGCGGACCTCGTGGCGGTGATGGACCAGGGCCGCGTGCACCAGATCGCCGACCCCCAGACCCTCTACACCCAGCCGGCGACCCGTTTCGTCGCCGAGTTCGTCGGTGAGGCCGACGTGCTGCCGGGGACCCGCGCGGGCCGCTACCTCGTCGACACCCCGATCGGGCGGCTGCCCACCGACCGGGCGCTGCGGGCCGGGGAGGTCACCGTGGTGGTGCGCCCGGAGTCCCTCGACCTGCGCCGCGCGGACGACGGCACCGGTGTGGTGACGGGTCTGTCCTACTTCGGCCACGACCAGCTCGTCACCATCGAGGTAGCCGGGGGCCACGTGCTGCGCTCGCGTCGCGGTCCCGGCCTCGACCTGGTGCGCGGCGACCGGGTACGGCTCGAGGTGGTCGGCCCCGTGGTGGCCTTCGACCGGGTGGCGGCAACGACCCTGGCCGACGAGGTGGACGGTGTCCCCGCCTGACACGGGATGCCGATCTGCCAGCGGCGCCGGCCTGCCGGACCGGGCCTGCGGCGGGCGCCGTCCCGCGTGTCAGCGCTCCCGACGCTCCCGGATCATCGCCACCGCCAGGGGCACGGAGCCGAGCAGGATCAGCAGCAGCGCCGGGATCGACGCCCGGGTGTAGAAGGCCTCCTCGGTGGCGGACCACACCCGGGTGGGCAGGGTGTCGAAGCCCGTCGGTGCCAGCAACAGGGTCGCCGGCAGCTCCTTGAGCGCGGTCAGGAACACCAGCGCCCCCCCGGCCAGGGCCCCCCGCCGCGCCAGGGGCAGGGTGACCCGCCTGAGCGTCGCCAGACGGTCGCTGCCGAGCACCCGGGAAGCCGCCTCCACGTTCGGGTTCACCTGGAGCAGGGAGGTGCGGATCGCCCCTACCGCCTGGGGCAGGAACAGCACCACGTAGGCGAAGACCAGCATGGCCAGGGTCTGGTACAGCGGGGTCGCCAGCCGGATGCCGAAGAACACCAGGGCCAGGGCCACCACGATGCCCGGGAGCGCGTAGCCGGTGAAGGAGGCCCGCTCCACCAGCCGCGCGATCCGGGAGGAGGAGCGCGAGGACCAGATGGCCACGGGCAGCGCCGCCGCCACCGCCGCGAGCGCGCCGAGCCCCGCGGACAGGATGCTGCGCCACGCGGGTCCGAGCGCGACGTTGAGCTGTTCCCCGGCGGCGATCCCGCGCACCAGCCAGTACACGATCACGGTGACGGGGGTGACCAGCCCCACCAGCAGCACCAGCACGCACAGCGCGGCCGCCGGCCACCGCCAGGCACGCAGGGGCACGGCCGGTGCGGCCCGGGTCGGTCCCCGTGCCCCGAACTGGCCGCCACGGTCGCGCGCGACCCGGGCCTCGAACACGATCACGACGATGGTCATCCCCACCAACAGCAGCCCGAGCAGCGCCGCGGGTGAGCGGTCGAAGGCCGAGCGGTACTGCAGGAACAGCCCACGCGTGAAGGTCGAGTACCGCAGGATCGACACCGCACCGAAGTCGCTGAACACGTACAGCATCACGAGCAGCCCCCCGGCCGCTGCGCTGGCCCGCAGCTGGGGCAGGGTCACCTTGAAGAAGGTGCGCACGGGGCCGTTGCCCAGGAGTCGGCTGGCCTCCTCCAGGGAGGGGTCGATCCCGCGCAGACCCGCCTGCACCGTGATGAGCACGTAGGGGAAGCTGAACAGGGTCAGCGCCACGAAGGCGCCCCAGAAGCCGTAGGGGCTCGGGGGCAGGACACCGAGCCACTCCTGCACCAGCCCCCCCGGGGCGAAGGCCGCCACCAGCGCGAAGGCGCCGACGAAGGTGGGGATCACCAGGGGCAGGCCCGTGGCGATGGCGAAGAAGCGCCGGGCGGGCAGGTCACTGCGCACCGTCAGCCACGCCAGGGGCACACCCAGGACCAGACACGCCAGGGTCACCGAGGTGCCGAGCAGCAGGGTGCGACCGGCCAGACGCAGGGTCTGCTCATCGGTCGCGATCTCCACGATCCGGGCGAGGGGGAGGTCGGCCGTGGCCACGAGCAGGTACAGCGCCGGGAGCAGCATCGCCGCCGCGACGAGCAGCGCCGGCACCCAGATCGCCGGGTGCACACCAGCGACCCGCCGGCTGCCGACACGCGGCCTGCGGGGGCCGTCGGGCAGCTGGCGGGTCAGCTGGTCGCTGGTGGTGGGCGCCTCGATGCTCATCGCTGCGGCACGCTACCGGCGCGGGGGTGGCGCCCCCTATGGGACGCCACCGCGCGCCGGCTCACGAGACCGCTCCGACCTCCTGCAGTAGCTGCAGGGTGCCCTGCAGGTCCTCGAGGTTGGACAGGTCCACGTCCGGCGGGTCGATCTCCTCGAGGGTCGGCAGCTCGGGAGCGTCCACACCGGGCACCACCGGGAACTCCACGGTGTCGGCGTTCTGGCCGAAGAAGTCCTGCACGTCCTCGCTGAGGAGGTAGCGCACCAGTTCGAAGGCCGCGTCCGGCTGGTCGCTGGAGGCCAGCACCCCCATCCCGGCGATGTTGACCAACCCACCGATGTCACCGGGCAGGAAGTGGTTGGCCACGGGGAAGTCGGGGTCCTCCGCCAGGAAGCGGAACAGGTAGTAGTGGTTGGTGATGCCGACCTCGACCTCACCGCGGCCGATCCCCTCGACGATGGCGGTGTTGTTCTGGAACTCCACGGCACCGTTGGCGATCATGCCCTCGAGCCACTCGCGGGCGACGTCCTCGCCCTCGATCACGCGCAGCGCGGTCACGAAGGCCTGGAAGGAACCGTTGGTGGGTGCCCAGCCGACCCGGCCCTCCCACTCGGGCTCAGCGAGATCGAGGATCGAGTCGGGCAGCTCGGCCGTCTCGACCAGATCGGTGTTGTAGGCGAGGACACGCACACGCCCGGTGGTGCCCGTCCACTGACCCTCACGTGAGCGGAAGGCGGGCTCCACGGTGTCGAGGATGTCCTCGGGCAGCTCGGTCAGCAGCCCCTGGTCCTGCAGGGCCCCGAGCGCGCCGGCGTCCTGGCCGAAGTAGATGTCCGCCGGGCTGGCATCGCCCTCCTCGACGATCGTGGCCGCGAGCTCCGCGGTGTCGCCGTAGCGGACCTCCACCTCGATGCCCGTGGCGGCCTCGAAGTCATCGAAGATGAACCCGACGAAGTCCTCGTTGCGGCCGGAGTACACGGTGATGGGACCCTCGGCGGTGACCTCGGCCTCCTCGGCCTCCTCCTCCCCGACGTCGTCGGCGGGATCGGTGTCCCCGGCGATGGTGTCGTCGACCGCCGCATCGGGTTCGGTGGCCGGGTCCTCCTCGGCGCCGCAGGCCACGGCCAGCAACGCGACGGCGGCGACGGCGGCGAGCAGCCGGCCGCGGGTGGTCAGTGTGCGCACGTTCTCTACCTCCAGGCGGGAACTCACCGCCCACGATCGGGAGCTGGGACGAGGCCGGCGGGCCTCTCGGTCGGTACCGGGAGCCGGCGTTCGGGCGCACTCCTCGCGGAGCGATCCGGTCCGGGTGGCGGTCCCTCGCGCCGGCACCACCGCGGTGCGAAGCTTAGGTGAGCCTAACCTCAACCAGACAACCCTGTCCACATCGCTCAGGTTAGGCTCACTTGACACCGATGCGCGGGGCCGAGGGTCCCTTCCGGGCCGGGCAGTCAGGCCCCGTCGACGCCCCGGACGACTGCGGACCGCACGCGCACGTCGAGTAGCGTGTCAGACCCCACGTCCGTGGCGTGCCCACCGACGTCGGGGACCCGACCGTGACCGCCGCCGACAGGGATCAGACCACCGATGAGCAGGATCATCTACACCTACACCGACGAGGCACCGGCCCTGGCGACGGAGTCGCTGCAGCCCGTGCTCGACGCCTTCGCCGGCGCCGCCGGGGTCGACGTGGAGACCTGGGACATCTCCCTGGCGGGACGCATCCTGGCGGTGTTCCCCGACCACCTCGCGGCCGACCAGCGCGTGCAGGACGCCCTCAGCGAGCTCGGTGAGCTGGCCAAGCGGCCCGAGGCCAACATCATCAAGCTGCCCAACATCTCCGCCTCCATCCCCCAGCTCAAGGCGGCGATCGCCGAGCTACAGGCGGCCGGCTACGCCGTCCCCGACTACCCGGAGGAGGCGGCCGACGACGCCCAGGCGGAGATCAAGGCGCGCTACGACGCCGTCAAGGGCAGCGCCGTCAACCCCGTGCTCCGCGAGGGCAACTCCGACCGGCGCGCACCCGCGGCCGTCAAGGCCTACGCCCGCAAGTACCCCCACCGCATGGGCGAGTGGTCGGCAGACTCCCCCGCCCACGTCGCCACGATGTCGCACGGCGACTTCCGCTCCAGCGAGCGCTCGGTGACGGTGCCGGCCGGCACCGACGTGGCCATCGAGCACGTCGACGCGGGTGGCGAGGTGACCGTGCTCAAGGCCTCCACGCCCCTCGAGGCCGGTGAGATCATCGACGCCGCCGTGCTGTCCAAGGACGCCCTGACCAGCTTCCTCGCCGAGCAGGTCGCCGACGCCCGCGACAAGGGCGTGCTGTTCTCCGTGCACCTCAAGGCCACGATGATGAAGGTCAGCGACCCCATCATCTTCGGCCACGCCGTCCGTGCCTACTACGCCGAGGTGTTCGCCACGCACGCCGAGGCCCTCGCCTCGGTCGGGGTCAGCGCCAACGACGGCATGGCGAGCCTCGAGAAGGCGATCCAGGACCTCGACGAGGACACCCGCAGCGCCATCGAGGCCGACATCGCCGCCGCCTACGAGACCGGACCGGACCTCGCCCAGGTGGACTCCAGCCGCGGGATCACCAACCTGCACGTGCCTTCGGACGTGATCATCGACGCCTCCATGCCCGTGGTGGTGCGCGACTCCGGGATGATGTGGAACGCCGACGACGCCCAGCAGCCGGCCAAGTGCGTCATCCCCGACTCCTCCTACGCGGCCCTGTACGGGGAGACCATCGAGTTCTGCAAGGCCAACGGCGCCTTCGACCCCACCACCATGGGCAGCGTGCCCAACGTCGGGCTGATGGCCCGCAAGGCCGAGGAGTACGGCTCCCACGACA
>SKTN01000097.1 GCA_007117945.1 Nitriliruptoraceae bacterium
AGCGCCGCCACCTCGGCGTCGAGCTTGAGGACCTCCTCCATCGCCTCCGGCACCTTGTCGAGCCGCTCGAGGATGTCGGCGGCCTCGGAGGGGTAGATGCGCCCGCGCGCCTGCCCGAGGTAGAGCCCGAGGAGCAGGCAGCCCACGATCTGGGTGGTGAACGCCTTGGTGGAGGCCACGGCGACCTCCGGGCCGGCGTGGGTGTAGAGCACCCCGTCGGCCTCACGCGCCAGGGTCGAGCCCACCACGTTCGACAGCGCGATCACGGGAGCGCGCTGGTCGCGGGCGTGGGAGGCCGCGGCGATCGTGTCGATCGTCTCCCCCGACTGCGAGATGGCGATCACCAGGGTGTGCGGGTCGACGATCGGGTCGCGGTAACGGAACTCGCTGGCCACCTCGACGTCCACGGGGATGCCCGCCCAGTGCTCGATGGCGAGCTTGCCCACCATGCCGGCGTGCAACGACGTCCCACAGGCGAGGATGAACACCTTGTCGATGCGCGCGAACTCGCCCTCGTCGATGCGCAGCTCGTCGAGCTGGAGCCGAGGTGGCAGCCCCTCCCCCGGCGAGCGCAACCGGTCGAGGAGGGTGTCGGCCACGGCCTGGGGCTGCTCGTGGATCTCCTTGAGCATGAAGTGCTCGTAGCCCTGCTTCTCCGCGGCGGCGAGGTCCCAGTCCACCGAGTAGCGGTGGGGTTCCACCTCGGCGCCGTCGATGTCCACCACCTCGACGCCAGCGGGGGTGATGTGGGCGAGCTGACCATCGAGGAGGGCGGCGACGTCGCTGGTGTGCTCGATCAGCGCGGCGACGTCGGAGGCGCAGTAGCCCACGCCGTCGGCGTGGGCGACGATCAGGGGCGCCTCGTGCTTGGCGACCACCAGGGTGTCGGGGTCGTCGAGGGCCACCACGCACAGGGCGTAGGCGCCCTCGAGGCGGGCGACGACCCGGCGCACGAGCTCCAGCAGGTCGGGGCCGTGCTCGTCGCCGGCACCGACCGACCCCTCGAGCTCACGGGCGATCAGGTGGGCCACCACCTCGCTGTCGGTGTCGGAGGCGAAGCGCACGTCGCCGAGCTCGGCACGCAGCTGCTGATAGTTCTCGATGATGCCGTTGTGCACCACCGCGACCCGGCCGCTGGGGTCGAGGTGGGGGTGGGCGTTACGGTCGTTGGGGGCACCGTGGGTGGCCCAGCGGGTGTGGCCCAGCGCCGCAGCGCCGTCCAGGGACTGCCCCTCGAGGGCGCCGACGAGGTTGTCGAGCTTCCCCGCGCGCTTGACGACACGGAGGCTCCGCGTGTCGCCGCTGACGATGCCGGCGGAGTCGTAGCCGCGGTACTCCAGGCGGCGCAGGCCCGCCAGCACACCGGCGACGGCGTCGTCCCGGCCCGTGATCCCGATGATGCCGCACATGCCGCGCTCCTGTGTACAGGGGATGGCCGCGCCCGCGCCGGCGCGGGCCGGCGGCGCACGCGGTCGACGTTCCGCAGGCCAGGCTAGCGAGACCCGGGTCCGCGGCCGGGTCACGACCGGGCCCGGTGGCCCCGTCCGTGCGTTCCGCCATCGGGCACGATGGCCCCGCGCGGGGCGGGCCGCAGGTGGAGCGGTGCCACCACCGCGGATCGGGTCCCCGGCACGCAGCCGCACAGCCGTCCATCGAGGGAGCCCGTTTCGTACGCCTCGGCACAGGGGTACCGTCCCGCGACCGTACGAGGGGTCACGCCCGTGACGCACCGCTCACGTGGTCAGCTGTGGCGCCGGGTGGCGCTCGCCTGCGTGGCGGTCGTGCTGCTCGGGGCGTGGGGGGCCAGCGGCGTCGGTAGCGCCGCGGAGCGGCTGAGCGTGCGCAGCTCCACCGCGGGGCCGATCCCGGTGCTGCGGGACGACGACCGCGTCTGGAACGTCGTGCGTTTCGAGCCGGGCGGCGAGGTGGAACTCCGGCTCGCGGTCGCGCACCGGGGCCCGCTCCCCGTCACGGTCTCCGACGCGCGGGTCACCCGTCGTGCCCGCACGGAGGCCTGCGGGTGGGTCATCGACGACGTCGGCATCGACCGCTCGGGCGAGGAGGTCGCCCTCGGTCGGGACGGCCAGCGGGTGACGCTCCAGCGTGGCGATACCGCGGAGCTCCGTCTCTCCGGGCGGTTCTCGGGGGAAGCCGGCTGTCTGCCCGCCGCGACCCCGGTGTCACGCGGCGCCGCCTACCTCGACATCTCCGTCGCGGGGGTGCCCCGCCAGCAACGCATCCCGCTGCCGGAGGTGCTGACCTGGTCGACGGATCCCGCCTCCAGCGCCGATCGCTTCGCCCGGTCGCCGACGGCGCCGCGCGTGGGCAGCCCCGCCTGAGCCGGGCCACCGCTCGGCGCGGTGGGACGCAGTCAGCGGGAGCGCGCCTGCCGCGGAGCGCTCGACGGTCTCCCCACAGCGGCGCCGTCAGGCGGTCGCGAAGGTCTCCAGGATCGCCCACAGGTTCTCGGCCAGGCGCTGGGGCGGCACGCGGTACCACGCACCACCGAGGATCAGGTGGTCGACATGGGGGTCGTAGACCGCGAGCTTGTCCTTGACCTCGTCGGGGGTTCCCGCCACGGCGTAGCGGTCCACGGCCTCGTCGGGGACGGCCGCGACCAGGGCATCGAGGTCCTGGCGACTCTCCTTCCACACCGCTCGGAGCTGGTCGGTGAGCTCGCCGTCACCGTAGGAGTCGAACACCGGGCGGTAGTTCGGCGTGGTGCCGTAGAAGGCGATCTGCTGCTTCGCCTCGCGGATCGCGACCTCGCGGTCCTCCGCGATGCACAGGATCACACCCTGGTTGACGGTGAAGTCCTCCCGGCTCCGGCCGGCCTCGGCGAGGGCTTCCTCGATCCGCGGCAGGACGTCGTCGGTGAGGTAGCGCGGGGACGTGAAGGGGTGACCGAGGATCCCATCGGCGTGGGTCGCGGCCGCGGCGGTCATCAGGGGGCCCACGGCGGCGACGTTGACCCGCGGGAGCGCGCGGTCGGCGGCGCGGCCCTTGCCCGTGAGGCCGGGACGCAGCACCTGGTAGATCTCCCCGGCGAAGGTCGCGTCCTCGCCACGCTCGATCTCCCACACCGTGCGCATCGCCTGGACGTACTCGGCCATGCGCTTGGCGGGCCGGTCGAAGGTGGAGGAGAACCGCTCCTCGATGATGCGCTTGACCTGACTGCCCAGCCCGACGATGAACCGGTCACCGGACAGCTCGTTGAGGTCCCAGGCCTGCATCGCGGTGATCGTGGGCGAGCGCGGGAAGGCCAGGGTGATGTTGGTGCCGACCTCGATGCGCTCGGTGGCCTGGAGCACCACCGAGGCCTGCACGATCGACTCGTGGTCGGTCTCCGCGACCCAGGCCGCGTCGAACCCCTTGGCCTCCACCTGCTCGGCCAGGGCACCGAGGAAGGCGTAGGGGCCCCCGAGCACCACTCCGCGCGTCGCCATGCTGTCTCCTCGGTTCGCTCGTAACCCACTCGTCCTGCGGACGTCGCGGAACCTAGCCGTCCGTGCCCTCTGGGCCCGGGTCGGCGCCGGCATCCCTGCCCGCCGGGCCCGGGTCGGCGCCGGCATCCGCGCCTCCCGCGGCCGGCACCACCTCCACCTCGGTGACAGCCCGCCGGCGGACGGCGACGGCGGTGAGGCGGTGGCCCTGCACCTCGATGCGGTCGCCGCGGCGCGGGAGACGGCCGAGGGCTTCGGCGAACAGCCCGCCGAGGCTGGTGGCCTCCACGGCCGTGTGGTCGAGGTCCACCTCGACGTCCTCGAGGTCGGTGAGCGGGAAGCGTCCCGGCAGGCGCAGGGAGCCGTCGGCGTAGCGGCGCACGTCGAGGTCGTCGTGGTCGTGCTCGTCACGGATCTCGCCGACGATCTCCTCCACGAGGTCCTCCACGGTCACGATGCCCTCCACGCCCCCGTGCTCGGAGAGCACGATGGCGAGCTGGCGCCGAGCGGTCTGGAGCTGGCGCAGGGCGTCGAGCACCGGAAGGGACTCCGGCAGGATCGTGGCCTCCACGGCGTGGTCGGCCACCTGCCCCTCGCCGCGCACCAGCCCCACCACGGAGACCGTACGATCGGCGTCGTCGAGGTCGTCGCGGTACACCGGCGCACGCGAGAAGCCCCGGGCCAGCAGCTCCCCCAGGGCGACCTCAGCCGGGGTGTCGTCGGCGAGAGCGACCACCTCGACGCGGGGGACCATCATCTCGCGCAGGGTGCGGGTGCGCACCTCCAGGGCGCCCATGAGTACCTGCTGGTGGGAGTCGGGGACGATGCCGGGCGCGGCGATCAGCTCCCGCAGCTCGAGCTCGCCGATGTCCTCGCGGGCCTTGGACGGGTCGATGCCCGTCAGCCGGACGACCAGGTCCACGGAGGTCGACAGCAGCCAGATCACCGGGCGCACCAGCCGGGAGATGCGGTCGAGGGCGGGGGCGACAGCCCGGGACCAGCCCTCGGCCCGGTGCATGGCGATGCGCTTGGGTGCGAGCTCGCCGAGCACCAGGGTGACGTAGGTGAGAGCCCCGGTGACCAGCAGGATCGCCGTCGGCTGGGCGAGCGCGCCCAACGGCGCGAACACCCCCACCAGGGGCTGCGCCAGGGACACCGCCCCGATCGCCGAGGCGAGGAACCCCGCCAGGGTGGTCCCGATCTGCAGGGTGGCCAGGAACCGGTTCGGGTCACGGGCCAGCTCGGCGACGATGCGCTGACGCCGGTCCCCGCCCGCCATCCGGTCGATCTGTGCCGGCCGGAGGGAGACCAGGGCGATCTCCGAGCCGGAGCACAGGCCGCTGACCCCCACCAGGACCACGATGGCCAGGAGCTGGAACAGTTGGCCGTCCACGTCGCACACCCCCGCACCGCCGTCAGGGGGTCGAGCCTAGGTCCCGCCGTCGAGGTGGCCCGTCGGCGGCGGTGGCGCACACCGCGCGGTGGCCGCGGACCGCGTCGGCGGTTCAGACCGTGAGGTGGTCACGGACCGCGTCGGCGATCGTGTCCACCGCCCGCTGCGCGTCGGCCTCGGTCTCCGCCTCCGCCATCACCCGGATCAGGGGCTCGGTGCCGGAGGGGCGCAGCAGGACCCGGCCACGACCATCGAGGCGCGCCTCCTCGCCGCGTACGACCTCCCACACCGGGTCGGCCGCCGGCAGGCGTTCCCGCGCGACACCCCGGACGTTGACCAGCACCTGGGGCAGGCGCCCCATCACGGTCGCGAGCTCCTTCAGCGAGGCACCCGTCGAGCGCACCACCGACAGCAACCGCACCGCCGACAGCACCCCGTCGCCGGTGGTCGCGTGATCGAGGTCGATCAGGTGCCCCGACTGCTCGCCGCCGAGGTTCAGCCCGCGCTCGCGCATCGCCTCCAGCACGTAGCGGTCACCGACCTTGGTCTCCACCACCTCGATGCCGAGTTCCTCCATGGACCGCTTGAAGCCGAGGTTGGTCATCACCGTGGTCACCACGGTGTCGTGGTTGAGGGTCCCCTGGTGGTGCATCTCGCGGGCGAGGATCGCGAGGATGACGTCGCCGTCCACCTCGGCGCCCTCGTGGGTCGAGGCGATCAGGCGGTCCGCGTCGCCGTCATGGCTGATGCCCGCGTCGGCCCCGTGCTCGACGACCGCGGCGGCGATCACCTCGGGGTGGGTGGAGCCGGCGTGGTCGTTGATGTTGGCCCCGTCGGGCCGGCAGTTGATCGTGACGACGTCAGCGCCGAGGTGGCGGTAGACCTGGGGGGCCACGTTGGACGCCGCGCCGTTGGCGCCGTCGACGACGATGCGCAGGCCCGCGAGGTCGACCGCGGCGGTGCTCGCGAGGTGCTCGATGTAGCGGGCGATGGCCGCAGGGTCCGCGAGGCGCCGGCCGATGTCGGTACCCATCGGGCGACGGGCGCTGCGCTCGGCGACGATGGCCTCGAGGGCGGCCTCCTCGTCGTCGGTGAGCTTGTACCCGTCCGCGCCGAAGAACTTGATGCCGTTGTCACCGACGGGGTTGTGGGAGGCGGAGATCATCGCCCCGGCCGCAGCCGTGGAGTTCGCGGTCAGGTGGGCGACCCCGGGCGTGGGGAGCACACCAACGCACAGCGCGTCGCCACCGGCGGAGGTGACGCCAGCCACCAGGGCGGCCTCCAGCATCTCCCCCGACCAGCGGGGGTCGCGGCCGATGACCACGGTGGGACGGCGCTCACCCTCGGTGTGGAGCAGGGTCACGAGCGCTCGACCCAGGGACAGTGCCAGCTCAGGGGTGAGTTCCTCGTTGGCCCTACCTCGGGTCCCGTCGGTGCCGAAGATCGCGCCCATGGGTCTCGTCCCTCCCGGTGGATCGGCGGTGCTGCCCTCGCCGGCCGTGGGGCCGACGGCGGTCGCGGTGCTGGTGGCGAACGCGTGGATCGCGGCTCCCGAGGGGGGTGTCGTCCCACGTGCGGCCTGCGACCGTCGTCGGGCTCGTGCCCCTCACGGGGCTCGTGCCCTTCACGGCAGGGCAGCCGTGAGGGCGATGCTAGGGGCAGCGCCGACACCGCAGCACCGGCGGGTTGTCCGCCCGGACGCCCCTCGGCCGGGCGGCCGCCCGGCCGAGGAGACGTGCCGAGGGCCCGGAGCCCGGGGGTCCGCGGGCGCCGGGGCCCTCGGGGTTCGCGAGCCCCCACCCACCGAACCCGGTGTGTGGCGACCCTGCCCCGGAGACCCTGCGAACCTCCCGACGCCAGGGCATGAAGCGAACCGACGCCGATCCGGTCGCAACACTTCGCACCCGGGCGCAGGAGCCACCCGGGCCATCCAGCCAACCCGGCGTGTGCAGCGAACCGACGCCGATCCGGTCACAACGCTGCACACCCTGTGCCGGCAGCGGGGCCGGAGTGGCAGCCCGGCGACGCAGCCTGCGACGGCCGCCAGATCCTGGTGGCACGAGGCCCGAAGGGACAGCGGAACCGGGTGGCACGGGGCACAGCGCAGGAGGCACCCGGGTGGCACGGGGTGCGAAGCAGCAGCGCACGCAGGTGGCACGGGGCCCGGGGACGTGAGGGAAGGCAGCCGGACGTGCGAGCGGCGCCGCCCCGGAACCAACCGCACGAGCCCGGCGCGCACAGGTCCCGGACCGGCGCACGGAGGCCTCTGGCACACCGCCGGCTCCGGTCGCCCGGAGCCGGCCTCGTTCAGCGCTTGGAGAACTGGGGGGCGCGACGCGCCTTCTTCAGACCGTACTTCTTGCGCTCCACCTTGCGGGCGTCACGCGTGAGCAGCCCGGCGCTCTTGAGGGCGCCGCGGCTCTCCGCGTCGTAGCCCACCAGGGCGCGGGCGATGGCCAGGCGCAGCGCACCGGCCTGGCCGGTGGTGCCGCCGCCGTGCAGGCGTGCGTCGACATCCCACTGGCCGTCCTGGTCGAGCACCCGGAAGGCCTCCGTGGCGTGTGCCCGCAGCTTCTCGGTGGTGAAGTACTCCTCGAGGGGCTTGCCGTTGAGGCGGTACTGGCCCGACCCACGGCTGATCCGCGCCCGCGCGACGGCGGACTTGCGGCGTCCGGTGTAGATCTCGCTCATCGTGGGTGACCTCAGACGTGGTCGGGCAGCGGCTGTGGCTGCTGGGCGGCGTGGGGGTGCTCGGAACCGGCGTATACCTTGAGCTTCTTCGCCATCTGCCGACCGAGCTTGTTCTTCGGCAGCATGCCGAAGACGGCCTTCTCGACGACGTCGGTGGGCCGGCGCTCCATCATCGTGGCGAAGGGCACGCCACGCAGCCCGCCCGGGTACCCCGAGTGGCTGTTGTAGAGCTTCTGCTCGGCCTTCGCACCGGTCAGCACGATCTTGTCCGCGTTGACGATGATGACGTGATCACCCATGTCCATGTGGGGGGTGAAGGTCGGCTTGTGCTTGCCGCGCAGGACGGTGGCGACGCGGGTGGCGAGACGCCCGAGGGTCTCGCCCTCGGCGTCGACCACGTACCACTCACGGGTGATCTCGCCCGCCTTGGGGCTGTAGGTCCGCATGGATCTGCTTCCTCGGTGGCCTGGTCGTGGGGTGGCCGCATCCCTGAACGGGACGTTCGCCACGACGACGACGCAACGAGGTGGCTGCGCATCGAGGTGGCGGACGGCCGTCGGCCGGGATGGCGCCGCGACGGGGCGGGCGGGCGCACGTGGCCGGACACGGAACGCGCGGCCCACCAGGGACCGCGAGGCGCAAGCGTACAGTGCCGCCGGCTGGACGGTCAACCGAGCCCCGGCCCGACGGCCCGCCGGGACCGTCACCGATCCACGAGCCGACGACGGTCCGTGGCGCCGAGCGACGGTCCACCCCAGGACCGCGCACCGCCTCACCGGGGGGACCGCACCCACGCCGGTGGCGACGCCGGCCACCCGCGGCCGTAGCGCACCTGCTCCAGGGTCAGCCCGTGGGGCGGTGCGACCCGGGCCGCCTGCTGTCGATCCTGCGCGGCCAGCACCTCGCCCACCCACCCGGGCTCCCTGCGGCCCCGACCCACCTCGACCAGACACCCGAGGATCGAACGGACCTGCTGATGGCAGAACGCCGCGCCGTCCAGCACCACGTCGATGCGTGCGGGTGCCGGGCGTGAGAGCGCCACCCGGTCCAGCCGCCGGACCGTGCCGCGACCGGGCGCCCGCCGGCAGAAGGCCGCGAAGTCGTGCTCGCCGACCAGCAGCTGCGCCGCCTCGCGCATCGGCACGACCGCCAGCGGCTCACCCACCTGCCAGCGGTCGAAGCGTCGGAGGGGGTCGGCCACCTCGGCGTCCACCAGGCGGTACCGGTAGCGGCGCGCCGTGGCGGAGAAGCGCGCGTCGAACCGGGCCGACACCCGCCGTACGGCCCACACGCTGATGGCCGGGCCGACCTGGCGGTCCAGGCGCATGCGCAGCACCGCGAGATCCTCGAGGGCACGCCGGCTGCGCTCCTCCACCACCTCGACGTCGAGGTGGACGACCTGCCCCAGCGCGTGGACGCCGCGGTCGGTGCGTCCCGCCACGGTGAGATCCACGTCCTGGTCGAGGATGCGGGCGAGCACCCGCTCCAGCTCGCCCTGCACCGTCACCTGGTCGGGCTGGCGTGCGTAACCCGCGAAGGGCGCCCCGTCGTAGGCGAGGTCGATGCGCAGCCGTACACCCGCAGCAGCGCGGCCCTGGCCACCAGGGGTGGTCGGGGCCGCGCTGCTGCTCACGTGCTGCTCAGGCCTTGCCGTCCTCGTCGTCCGACGCGGCCTCTGCGTCGTCCGCGTC
>SKTN01000022.1 GCA_007117945.1 Nitriliruptoraceae bacterium
CCACGGCCGCGACTGACCAGCCCTCGGCAGCGCCAGCGCTGTGTCGCGAGGCCACCGGCGTGGTCCGCGGCGCCTGTGCCTCCGAACCCGGTGACCGCACACCCACCCAGGAGTCACCAGATGCTCGTCAAGCGCATGCACCAGCTCGGCATCACCAGCGACGTCCTCCAGATCCTCGGCTTCGCCTCGATCCTCGCCAGCATCGGCACGTGGCGCGCCGCCAAGAACTCCGGCGACGCGGCCCACGCGGAGCGCTTCGGCATCTTCGTCGGCCTGTGGGCGCCGACCTTCTTCGCCCTGGCCAGTGAGGTCGCGGTCGTGGAGAACAGCAGCGACGACGCCTGACGGACAGGACCCCGGGGACCTGCGCCGCACCCCTCGAGTTCCCGGCGGCGCGTGCGCCGCAACCCGGATGCTGGCCCCGCAGCGAGCCTGCACCCGGCGACGGAGCTATGGTCCCCGGCGGGTGCTCGAGCGGCCGCGTCACGGGAGACGGCGGATCGCCGGGCACGGGAGGTCGCTGCATGCGCGCGTTCACCGCCCCACGTCCGGAGGCCTACGCGCCGGTGCCACCGCCGCTGCGACGACGCGGCTTCGACGGTCCGCTGCCGCCCGGACCAGGCCCTGGTGTCCCGGGGGTGCGCCTCGCGCGGTTCCTGGCCGACACCCCGGGCTTCCTGCTGGAACTGCACCGCCGGCACGGTGACGCCGTGACCTTCGAACTGAACCGGCAGCTGTTCCTCGGCCTGTTCGCCCCGGCGATGGTCGATGGCGTGCTCGTGCGCCACACCCGCTCCTTCGTCAAGGGCGTCGGGTTCGAGCGCATGCGCAAGGTGCTTGGTGAGGGGCTGCTCACCAACGAGGAGCCGATCCACCTGCGCCACCGCCGGATGCTGCAGGCACCCTTCCACCGCGACCGCCTCGACGGCTACGCCGCGACGATGGCCGAGGCGACGGCAGGTGAACTGGACCGCTGGCGACCCGGTGACATCGTGGCGAGCGGCCCCCGCATGATGGCGCTCACCCTCGACATCGTGGCCCGCACCCTGTTCGGCACCGATGCTTCCGCCCACAGCGCGCGCATCGCCACCTCGATGGAGGTGGCCATCGACCGCATCGAGCGCACGATGCTGCCCGGCCTCGACCGGCTGGACCGTCTACCCCTGCCGTGGTTCCAGGCCTTCCCACGGGCCGCCGACGACCTCGCCGAGGTGGCGGAGGAGCTGATCGCCGGCCGACGTGCGGTGCCCGACGCCGGCGTCGACCCCCACGCCGACGACCTGCTCGGCCTGCTGTTGGCGCTCCGGGACGAGGACGGCAGTCAGCTCAGCGACGACGAGGTGCGCGACGAGGTCCTGACCCTGATCCTCAGCGGCCACGAGACCACCGCCAACGTCCTGACCTGGGCGCTGAGCTATCTCGCCGCCCACCCGGACACCCGCGCGGCCCTGGAGTCGGAGGCGGACGCACAGGCCTGGCTGGCCGAGGGCCGTGCGCCCTCGGTAGAGGAGGCCATGGACACCGAGGTGGCGGGTCGCGTGCTGCTGGAGACGATGCGCCTGGCCCCGCCGGTGTGGGTCGCCCCGCGACGTGCCCTCGAGGACGTCGAGGTGGCCGGGGTCGAAGTGCCCGGGGGTGCCCACGTGCTCGTCAGCCAGTACGTCACCCACCGCGACCCACGGTGGTTCCCCGACCCGGACCGCTTCGACCCCGACCGGTGGCTGCGCACCCCCGAGCGCGAGCTCCCCCGGGGCGCCTACGTGCCCTTCGGTGGCGGCAACCGCCGATGCCTCGGGGAGCACTTCGCCCTGCTGGAGTCGCGCATCATCCTGCTCGCGGTCGCGCACCGGTTCCGCCTGGCACCCAGCGACGCCCGCCGGCCCCTCCCCGAGGCGCAGCCCCGGGCCACCTACCGGCCCCGCGGACCGGTACCGATGCGGGTGCAGGCGCGCCGCTGACGGGCCCCAGCCACCGACCGCTTGGCCCCTGCGCGCCGTCGCCGTGACGGTCGCTGTCCGGTGCGCGCAGCAGCGTCCAGCGGCGATCGGCACCCACTGCAAGGGCACTTCGGCCGAGGTGGCGCGTGGCCAACCTCCACTCGACGGCCGCTGTGGGTCCCGTAGCGTGGAGCGCGTCGACACCGTGGGCGCGCACGGCCAGCGTGCGCTGCCACCCACCACCTCGGGGGAGCCATGTCCGCCGCCAGCTACCGGGACCGCCTGCGCACAGCCCACGACGCGATCGACCTCGTCGAGGACGGGGACACGATCGTGGTGCCCATCGCCGTCGGGGAGCCGCCGGCCCTGCTCGACGCGCTGTCCGAGCGACGCCGGGACCTGCGCGACGTCACGGTGCTGCAGATGCTGCCGCTGCGCGAGCCCGGCTACCTCGACCCGGAGACCGTGGAGCACGTGCGGCACAGCTCCCCCTTCCTCGGACCCACCACCCGCGGCGGGGCGCACGCGGGGTGGATCGACTACACCCCGGCCCACTTCTCGGAGATCCCGGAGATGTTCCGGCGGGGCCAGCTGCGCTCCGACGTGGTGTTCGCCCAGGCCTCGCAGATGGACGAGCACGGCTACTTCTCCCTCGGGCTCGCCCCCGACTACACGATGGCCGCGCTGACCCAGGCGCGCGCCATCGTGCTCGAGGTCAACCCCCACGTGCCCTTCTGCTTCGGCGACTGCCACGTGCACATCTCCCAGGTGACCGCGGTGGTCGAGCACGACGCCCCGCTGTTCGAGCTGCCACCCGCCACGATCGGTCCCGTGGAGGAGGCGATCGGCGGCTACGTGTCCGAGCGCATCCCCGACGGCGCCACGCTGCAGATCGGCATCGGCGCGATCCCCGACGCCGTCGTGCAGCAGCTCAGCGACAAGCGGGACCTCGGCGTGCACACGGAGATGTTCGGTGACGGGATCCTCTCCCTGCTGGAGGCGGGCGTGGTCAACAACCGCCGCAAGGAACTGCACCGCGGCAAGATGTTCGCCACCTTCGCCTTGGGTTCCGAGCGGCTGTACCGCTTCCTGGATCGCAACCCCGTGATCGAGATGCACCCCGTCGACGTCACCAACGACCCCTTCCTCGCCGGCCGCAACGACCGGCTGCACTCCATCAACGGTGCGCTGCAGATCGACTTGATCGGCCAGTGCGGCTCCGAGAGCCTCGGCCACCAGCCCTACTCCGGGACGGGCGGGCAGGTGGACTTCGTGCGGGCCGCCAACCGCTCCCGCGACGGCCGCTCCTTCATCGTGCTCCCCTCCACCGCCAGGGGCGGCACGATCTCGCGCATCGCGCCCACGCTCACACCCGGGACGCACACCACCACAGGCAAGAACGACGTCAGCTCCGTGGTCACCGAGTTCGGCGTGGCCGAGCTCCGCGGGAGGACGGCGCGCCAGCGGGCGACGGCCTTGATCGGCATCGCGCACCCCGATTTCCGCGACGAGCTGACCGAGGCCGCACAGCGGATGCACCTGGCCTGAAGTTCCGCACCGGTCGGCCGACGGGCTGGTCGGCAACCCGACGGGGGGGATGCCACGATCCCACGCGCATCGGGGGTGTGATGGTCCTGGGTGTCGGCGAGATCCTGATCGCGCGCCAGCCGATCATGACACCGCGACTCGAGGTGGTCGGGTGGGAGCTGCTGTACCGGCAGCCGCCCACCACCGTGCGTGACGGCGTCCGCGCCACGGCGCGCATCGTCGTGGACGGGCTCCTCGAGCTCGCTCGGGACCTGCGGGGTCAGGGCGATGTCTACCTCAACGTCCCGCGAGGGCTGCTGGAGGACGGCATCCTCCTGGACCTGCCCACCACCGGGATCGTCCTCGAGGTGCTCGAGGATGTCATCGACGCGGGTCGGCTCCGGCCCGTGCTCGAGCACCACCGTGCGGCCGGGTTCCGGCTCGCGCTGGACGACCTGGTACCGGAGGATGCGCGGCTCGAACTCGTCGATCTCGTCGACGTGTGCAAGGTCGACCTGCGCGCCGGGACGCCGTCGCAGGTGCGCACGCTGATCCGCTCCCTCGCCAACGACGGGCACACCGTGCTGGCGGAGAAGGTGGAGACCGCGGCGGAGTGCGACCGGGTCGTGGCAGCGGGCGCGCGCCTCCTGCAGGGCTACCTGCTCGCACGCCCCTCACAGCTGCGGGGGTTCCGGCCGACGGCGGTGTCCCGCACGGCACTCGACCTCCTGCGTGCCACCCGGGAGTGGGAGCTCGATCTGGACCGTGTCGAGGACCTGATCCGCCGCGACATCGGGCTGGCCGACCGTTTCCTCCGACTCGTACGCCTCCACGCGGGATGGCGTGAGGTGGCGTCGATCCGCCACGGTCTGGTCCTCCTCGGCCACCGCCACCTGCGCAGGTGGGTCACGCTGTTCGCCCTCAGCTCCGCGACGACGGGTGCTCCGGCGGAGCTACTGACGATGGCTGGGGTGCGGGCGAGCTACTGCGAGGGGCTGGAACGTCTGCGCCCCGGGGGCAGTCCCCTGGAGGCCTTCAGCCTGGGGATGTTCTCCGTCCTCGGCGACGACGGGGTCCTGAGCGAGGAGCTCGTGGCGCAGCTGCCGGTGAGCCCGGAGGTCGGCGAGGCCTTGCGCGGTGGGCAGGGGCCGTACCGCACGCTGCTGACGATCCCGATGGCTGCCGAGCGCGCTGACGGGGCGGCGATGCTGCAGGCCGGGGAGCAGCTCGGACTGCTGTGGCGCCAGCTCACCGACATGCAGGTCGCTGCGCTCCGTACCGGCCAGGAGCTGG
This sequence comes from Nitriliruptoraceae bacterium, assembly GCA_007117945.1. GTDB lineage: Bacteria > Actinomycetota > Nitriliruptoria > Nitriliruptorales > Nitriliruptoraceae > T1Sed10-7. The sequence goes on from SKTN01000022.1 coordinate 4,758, forward strand.
CGATGGGGCTGGCCAGCTGAGTGGCACGCCGCCACATCGGCGGGTGGCCGGTCAGGGCGGGGCCATGGACAGCGCGGCGCGACGCGGGCACGCTGCGAGGGGCTCTCCGCAGCTCAGCCCTCCGCCAGCTCGCGCAGCCCCAGGTCGGGCAGCTGCTCCGGGTCGAACAGCAGGTCCAGTCCGAGCACGGTCAGCACCCCGGTGACCGCGGCCCAGACCACCACCCCACCCGACAGCCATACCACGGTCGCCCGTCGCGGTGCACCGGCCGCCACCGCACCGAGCGCCGCGACGTGCACACCGGTCACCAGGGGACCGAGCACCGCCAACCCGGGCAGGCCGTACCGGTCGAAGACCCGGCGGGCACGCGCGCCCCGCGGGGACCCCTGACCGGCATCCTCGGGTCCGCCGCGCCGACGGCGCCACCACGCCCGCAGGCGTTCCAGGCCCAACACCAGCGGCACCAGGGTGGCCACGTTGCCCGCGGCGGCGACCACCACCACCGTCGGCGCCGGGAGGCCCGCGATGATCGCAGCCGGCACGACGAACAGCACCTCGAGCCACGGCGTCGCCGCGGCCAGGAAGACCACCACCCAGGCAAGCAGCATCTCAGCCGTCCCCCGCAGGCACCCGCCGGCGACGCCGATCACTCCAGGCCGCCCACGCCCCCGTCGACCACAGGGCCCAGACCACGAGCACCGGCTGGAACGCCAGCCGCCCCCACCGGGCCGCGTCGCTGTCGAGGCCGAAGGCCGGCGCTCCGGTCACCGCCTGCGAGATGTTGCCGGGGAAGATCACCACGAAGAACGCCGCGACGACCCACCCCACGAGGGGTCGCCACCGGGCGGGGCCGAGCAGGCCGATGCCCAGCACGATCTCCACGGCCCCGGAGACGGAGACCACCAGCAGCCGCGCGGGCATCCACGGTGGGACCTGCGCCAGGAACTCCTCGGGGGCGACGAAGTGCCCCACACCGGCGAAGAGCAGGAACGCGCCCAGCGCGACGCGGGCGAGCGTGCGCAGCAGCGAGGTGGTGGAGGCGGAGGAGGAGATCATGCCGGCACGGTACGGGGCCGAGCGGTGCACCGCCCCGGCTGCGTGGCCGGACGGACGCCCTGCCTCGGACCGCACTCACCCGCCGGCAGGCTCCTCACCGAAGATGTCGAGGTAGAGGTCGCGGCCGTAGCTCGTCGCCTCCGGGGGCCCGGGTTCGACACGGAAGGGACGGGTGCCGTCCTCCTCACGCTGCGCCCGCAGGAACAGGATGTCCTCGCGGTCCGCCACCTCCAGCGACCGTGCCAGCTCGTAGAGGTGGGTGACCGCGACCACCCGCACGCGGGCGTCGGCCAGCGCCACGAACACGCCGTGGGCCAGGGCGGAACCCTCGGCCTCGTTGGTGGAGGCGAAGGACTCGTTGGCCAGCAGCAGGTCACCGGGCCCGAGCTGCTCGATGATGCGCCGCATCCGTGCCAGCTCCTCCTCCAGCCGGCCCCGGCGCAACCGTCGGTCCTCCTCCCTCCCGAAGTGCACGTACACCTGCGGACGCAGCTCCAGACGGAGCGCGCCTGCGGGGACGAACAGCCCCGCCTGGGCGAGCACCTGGGCGGCGCCGATCGCACGCACCAGCGTGGACTTGCCCCCCTGGTTGGCACCGGTGATCACCACCAGCGTCGCGCCATCGGCATCGAGGTCACCCGGCACCACCTCGCTGCCGATCCGCAGGGCCAGCGCAGGGTCGTACAACCCCCGCGCGCGCCACCTCGGTGCGGTCGGCGGCTCGTCGGGGGTGGCGCGGGCCCCCTCGCCACCGGCGGGAGCCGCTGCCCCACCCGGCACGAGCTCGGGGAAGCAGGTCGCCAGACCCGCACCGGCCAGCCGGTCGCCCAGCTGCACCGCGCCCAGCAGGAAGGCGAGCTCGTCGCGGAGCCGGCGCAGGAAGACCTCGATGTCCTCGGCCGCAGCGGACAGCTGGGTGGCGACGGGCGCCAGGGCCCGCTCGCGCCAGGCACCCAGGGCGGCGACGGCCTCGTCATCGCGTTCCGGGAGCTCGAAGCTGTCGCCGCTGCGGTCCACGGACCGCGCCAGCCAGCCCTGGGAGCGCGGCCGGCGCAGCACGTGGTCGACCCCGGTGGCGCCGCGACCGATGCGTGCGCTCAGCAGCATCCCCCGGGGGAAGGTGAGCTCCTCGAGCAGGGCCTCCATGTCCGCGTCGGCCGTCTCGTCCACCACGGTGACCAGCTGCTCGATCAGCTCCTGCCACGGTTCGGAGCGCACCGAACCCTGCACGCGCCGTGCCTGGCCACGCAGGCGGCGCAGCACGTTCAGGTGGACGCGCAGCCGTTCCACGCTGCGACGCACCACCGGCTCCGGGGACTCGCGGTACAGCCCGGCAGCGGACCGGCGGGCGGCCTCCAGCCCCGAGCCGATCGCCGCGTGCATCGCGGCCACCACCTCCGGGTGAGCGAGGGCGTCGGCCACCACCCCCTGACGCCGGGCCACCTCCCCGACGTCGTCCAGACCGTCGAGCAGCAGCCCCTCGCACACCCGGCGCACGTGGTCGTCACCGGCAGCCATGGCATCGAGCAGCAGGTCGAGGCCGAGGTCGTCGACCAGGTCGCGCTGGTGCACGGACAGCTCCCCACCGCCCCCGAGGGGGAGCTCGTCGTCGGCGTGGAGCAGGCGGACCTTCATGGCGCGAACCGCCGGCGCAGGGCGTCCTCGCTCAGCCCGTACCGCTGCGCGAGGGCCAGCGCGTGGGCGAGCCCGTCGGGTGGACGGCGCACCACGCGGAAGGTGCGCCGGGTGGGGTCGTCCTCTGCGACGCCGGCGACCATGCTGACCACCGCACCGCCGGCGGTCGCGAGCTCCTCCACGAAGGTGACGTAGACCACACGCGCACCCAGGCCGGTGAGCCGCTCGAGGAAGGTCGCCCCGAGGCTGCGGGCGTCCTCCAGGGTGGTGGAGCTGAAGGTCTCGTTGAGCACGATCACGCTGCGGTCGGTGGCGTCAGCGAGGACGGCGTGCAGGCGCTCGAGCTCGTCCTGCAGCTTGCCGCGCAGGGTGGTCATCTGCTCCTTGCGTTCGAAGTGGGTCCGCAGCCGGTCGTGGAGACCGACGGTGGCGTGCGCCGCGGGGACGGGCAGGCCGATGGCGGCGAGGTGGTGGAGCTGCGCGAAGGCCCGTGCGAAGGTGGTCTTGCCGCCCTGGTTCGCGCCCGTCACCACCAGGATCCGCTCCGGCGGGTCGAGGTGCCAGTCGTTGGTGACCACCTCCCCGCCCTCGGACAGCAGGCTCAGGCCCACCGCCAGGTCGTAGCTCGCCTCGGCGCGGGACGGGGCATCGGCGGCGACCAGGGCGGGATAGCTGAGGGGCAGGCCCGCGTCGACCAGACGCCGGAACTGGGGCAGGACACCGAGGTAGAAGGGCAGTTCCGCCACCAGCCGGGTGATCTCCGGAGCGATCAGGGGCTGGGTGTCCTCTTGGAGGCCGGCCAGCCGGGCGAAGGGTCCGGGGTGCTGGGTGGCGACCAGCTGCAGGATCCGGGCGGTGACCTGGTCCACGCCCGGTTCGGTCGCGGTGGGCTCGATGGGCGTGGCGGTGCCGGTCCGGAAGCGGCCGAAGGTGGCGGCGACCTGGGCGGCCAGATCCGGTTCGTCGTGGAGGCGGTCGACGGTCACCCGCCCGCCCTGCATGCGGACGGTGAAGACGATGGCGTCGAGTTCGGCCCGGATCGACGCCGCCTCCTCGGCCGTACGGCGGTGCTGCGGGCTGGCGACCTGGGCGGCGACGGCCGCACGCGCAGCCGCCAGTCCATCGGAGGTGAGGGTGAGGTCGGCGAGGGCGTCGTCCAACCCCGCCACGACGTCGAGGTAGCGCTCCACCGCCGCGAGGAACCAGGTGTGCCGGGGCACGGGGTCCGGGACCCGGGCGGTGGCATCGAGGCGCAGCTGCAGTCGCCGGATCTCCGCGACGAACCGCTCGAAGGGTGCGGCGACGGATCGCTCGGCGAGCTCGCGCGCGATCGCCTGGCGGTAGGCGATGGTCGCCACGTCGGCGCAGGGCCGCCGGTAGTCCGCCGCCAACCAGGGCGCATCGGCCGTCGCCGGTTCGAACAACCGGTCGAGGCCGAGGTCCGCCATGGCCTGGTCACCGAGCGGGGCGGTGGTGTGGTCCGAGGAGGCACGACCGCGACTCGCTGCGGCCACAGCCTCGGCGGTCGGGGGCCACAGGAGCCCCCCGGGCTGCTCCCTGGCGCCCCCGTCCGCGATCATGACCACCTCGCCGCAGCACCCCGCCGGGGGCGCTGACGTCCTGACGCTAGCGAGCGCCGGGACGGGGCGGTGACGCGCCACTGCGGCCGTCA
>SKTN01000085.1 GCA_007117945.1 Nitriliruptoraceae bacterium
GACGTCGGGGATCAGGGTGAAGGGCAAGCCGCCCTCGACGGCCCCGCTGAGCTGCTCCGCCTGACGGTGGGCGGTGACGAACGCCTCGTAGCGCTCCTCGGCTCCGGGGTAGTAGAAGCGGCGGGGCGTCGCCCGCCGCAGCGAGTCCCGCACGGCGTCGAGCAGGTCCCGACGCCGGGACCAGGCGCGGTGCTGGATGATGACGTCGCCGGCGATGCAGTTGAAGCCCGCGTTGTTGACCAGCATGGAGGCGATGTGGTCGCCCTGGAAGGCCAGGTCGGCGTCGGTCCACGGACCGGGCACCACGATCACGGGGCTGACGTCCCCGAGCTCGGAGGTGATCGGCGCCTCGATGCGGGGGCGGCCCTCGGCACGCCGCCGCTCGGCCTCGTCCCCGGTCCCGAAGACGATGGCGTCGTGGGTGCGGTCGGAGCCGGTGATGTGGATCGCGGCGATGTCGGGGTGCTCGGTGAGCAGGCGACCCACCTCGGCGCCACCGTGGACGATGCGCAGCAGGTCCGCCTCGATCAGGGGCGCGAAGGCGACCGCGAGCTCGGGCCCGAGGTGGGCGTTGACCGGGTTCATCTTCAGGGCCACCACCCGGTCGAGGGCGAACAGCTGGTACAGCGCGTCCATCGGACCGATCGAGGACACGTTGCCCGCCCCGAGCACCACCGCGACCCCCGGCTCGCGGTCGTGGTCGGACCGGTAGCTGCGCCCCATCCGCTCCCGGGCCTGGTCCAGGGTGACCCCGGTGGTGAGCCAGGCCTCGGCCCGCAGCCCGGCGTGCACCAGCCGGTCCAGCCGGTCACCGGGGACCACGTCCACCACCACCCGCACCCCCTCGGTGCGCATCGCCGGGGGCTGCGGACGGCCCGTGGCCGCGATGTCGGTCAAGGTGGCGTGCAGCAACTGCAGGTTGCGCAGCACGAAGTAGGGACCCGTACCCCAGTCCTCACCGCTGAGCTGGCTGCCGGGGGCGATGCCCTTGGCCTCGGCGGCGCTCGCGGCCCAACCGGCCGCGGCGGCGTGGGTGGTGACCCGGAGTCGGTCGAGCAGCGCCAGACGCTCGGGGATCGTGGTGGTGCACCAACCGGGGGCGCTGGCCCGCAGCGCGGCGACCGCGGCGTCCACCTCGGCGGCGGTGGCGTCACGCTCGGGGCTGCCGACCGTCACCGCGTGCGCCGTGGGGGGCCCGCCCGCGGACCCGGCCGGAACGGTTCGCCTCACGGTCTCCACCTCCCGTTGCTCACCACAGCGTAGGCCGGTGGGTCTGCCGGACTGGCACCCGCTCAGCCGGCGGAGCCCACCCCACGGGTCCAGCTGGCGTGGAGGCGGCCATACACGCCGCCCTCGGCGACCAGATCCCGGTGGTGGCCACGCTGGACCAGCACGCCCTGGTCGAAGACCAGCACCTCGTCGGCCGCCTCGGCGGTGGACAGCCGGTGGGCGATGGTCACCGTGGTGCGTCCCGAGGTCAGCCCGACCAGGGCACGCTGGGTGCGCACCTCCGTGGCCGGATCGACCGCCGAGGTGGCCTCGTCGAGCACCAGCAGGTCGGGGTTGGCCACGTAGGCCCGGGCCAGGGCCACCAGTTGCCGCTCGCCGGCCGACAGCGACCCGCCCCGCTCGCCCACGCGGGTGTCGAGGTGGTCGGGTAGCTCGGCGACCCAGTCCTCGAGGCCGAGCTCCAGCATCGCCAGGGAGAGGTCCTCCTCGGTCAGCCCCTCACGGCCCATCGCCACGTTCTGCGCGATGGTGCCGTCGAACAGCGCACCGTCCTGGGGCACCATCACGACCCGTCGCCGCAGGGAGTCGAACCGGACCTCGTCCACGGGCACCCCGCCGAGGAGCACCCGGCCCTCGAGGGGATCCATCAGCCGGGTCAGCAGCTTGGCGAAGGTGGTCTTGCCCGACCCCGTCTCCCCCACCACGGCCACCCGGGTGCGCGGCGCGATCGTGGCCTCGACCCGGTCGAGCACCACCGGTCCCGTGGCGGCACGCGCGGGCTCTCCCGGGCGGGGGTAGCGGAAGGACACGCCGTCGAAGCGGATGCCGAGCGCTCCCTCGGGCAGGTCGCGACCGTCCTCGCCGGGGTCGGCGACGTCGGGCTCCATGTCGAGCACGTCGAGTACCCGGCGCCACCCCGCCACGGCGGTCTGGCCCTCGTTGATCACCTCGGCGGCGATCAGGACGGGGTCGATGAACAGGGTGATCAGGAACAGGAAGGCCAGCACCGTGCCCACGGTCACCTGGTCGTCCACCCCGAGCAGGACCCCTCCCACCACCGCGGCCGCCGTGGCCAGCGCCCCGAACACCTCGCCGGTCCCCGAGAACAGCGAGGAGTAGCTGCCCGCCCGCACGGCGGCGTGGCGGTGCGCCTCGATGGCATCGTCGAGGCGGTCCTGGGTGCGCCCCTCGATGCCGTAGGCGCGGACCACGGGGGCACCCACCACGGTCTCGGCCAGGACCCCGAGCATCGCGCCCACCCGCTCACGCACGAGCATGTAGGCCACGGTCAGGCGGCGTTGGAACCAGCGTGCGCCCACCACGAAGGGGAGGAACACCACCAGCACGATCAGGGTGAGGCGCCAGGAGTAGAGGAACATCACCAGGGTCGCGACGGTGAGCTGCCCCGTCGCGGTGATCAGGTTCAACCCGGCCCACTGCATGAACCGGCTGATCTCGTCGATGTCCGAGGTGACCCGCGACACCAGCGAACCGCGCTGCTGGGTGGCCTGGTGCAGCATCGACAGGTCGTGGATGTGGCGGAAGGCCCGCACGCGCAGGCTGGACAGCGCGGTCTCCACCACCGCCGCCAGCCGGTAGTTCATCGCCCCGCTGGCCAGCGCCGTGATCAGCACCGCAACCCCGGCGGCGGCGACCACCACGACCACCGCCGAGAGGTCCAGCCCCGTGCCACCCTCGAGGCCGTCGTCGATGGTGCGCTGCACGGCGACGGGCACGATGGCCCGCCCCGCCGTGGCCAGGAGGGCGAGCAGCGCGGTCACGGTCAGACCGACCCGCAGCTCCGGGGAGAGCGCCAGCCCACGCCGCAGGGTGTGCCAGGCGCCGTCGGGGCTCGGCGGTGTGGTCGTGGTGGTCGCCGCGGTCATGGCTGGCCCCCGTGGGGCCCGCCGGCGGGCGGCTGCGCGGCCCCGCGCTCCCGGGCGTCCTCGGCGTAGGCGGTGACCAGGTGGCGGTAGGCGGGTTCCTCGGTGAGCAGCTGCGCGTGGGTGCCGCGTGCCCGGATGCCGCCCTCGGCGAGGAACACCACCTCGTCGGCCAGGGCGATCGAGCCCTGGCGGTAGGCGACGACCACCACCGTGGCGGGCAGCTGCGCCGCAGCCAGCCCCCGCAGGATGTCGGACTCCACCGCAGGATCCACCGCCGAGGTGGCGTCGTCGAGGACCAGCAGGCGCGGGCGGCGCACCAGGGCGCGGGCCAGGGCGATGCGCTGGCGCTGGCCCCCCGACAGGGTCGCGCCCCGCTCGCCGACGGGGGTGTCGTAGCCGTGCTCCAGGGCCCGGATGAACCCGTCGGCCTGGGCGAGCCGGGCGGCCTCGTGGACCTGCTCCTCGGGGATGTCGGCACCCAGGGTGATGTTGTCGCGCACCGTGTCGTCGAACAGGAAGGCCTCCTGGAACACGATCGCCACGTGCTCGGCCAGCTGATCGCGCGCCAGGTCGGGGAGCTCGCGGCCGTCGAAGGTCACCCGCCCGGCATCGGGGTCGTAGAGGCGCACCAGCAGCGAGGCGATCGTGGACTTGCCCGACCCCGTCGCCCCCACCAGGGCGACGGTGCGCCCCGGTGCGACGTCGAAGGTCACCGAGCGCACGCCGCGGCGGCGGTCGGCGTCGACCCCGCCCGGTGGTGCGGAGGGGTCGACGGGCCCCACGGGGGCGGCAGGGGTGGTCGTCGGTGTCAGGGGGCCGGAGAGGTGCTCGCGCTCGGAGCTCGGGTGGTGGAAGCCCACCGCCTCCATGGCGGTGGGCGCACCGCCCTGGCCGTCGCCCGGCGCATGGCCGTAGACCATGCGGTCGGTGGCCGCCAGCACCCGCGAGACCCGGTCCCAGCCCACCACGGCCCGGGGAAGCTCGCCCAGCAGCCACCCGAACACCCGCATCGGCAGGGCCACCAGCCGGAACAGGTAGGCGAACTGGACCAGGTCCCCGGGGGTCAGGGCGCCGTCACGGACCCGGTAGGCGCCCACCAGCAGCACCAGCAGGATCCCGACGTTGGGCAGGGCTTCGATCACGGGGTCGAAGAAGGCCCTGAGCCGCCCGACGCGGATCATCTTGTCACGCAGGTCCTCGGCGGTGGCCCGGAAACGGGCCTCCTCGGCGCCCTCACGCCCGAGCGTCTTGACCACCAGCGCAGCGTCGAAGGACTCGTGTGCGACCTCGGACACCTCGGCGCGGGCCTGCTGGGCCACCGTCGCCGCCGAGCGCATACGTCGCTGGTAGAACCAGTTCGCGAAGGCCAGCAGGGGGCCCACCGCGAAGCCGATCGCCGCCAGGGCCGGATCGGTGACGATCAACAGGCCCGCGGTGAGCACCAGCAGCAGGCTCGCCCCGATCGCCATCGGCAGGGGTGCAGCCACGAAGAACGCGGACTCCACGTCCGCGTTGGCGTTGGACAGCAGCTCGCCCGTGGGGTGTCGTCGGTGCCACGCGACGGGTAGGTCCAGGTAGCGCCGGGTCACCCGTCGGCGGTAGGTGGACTGCAGGCGGAACTGCGCGTGGTAGGCACCGAGCCGGCGGGCGACCACGCCGATCGCCTTGAGCAGCGCCACGGCGAGGATCACCGCCACGGCGAGGGCGACCAGACCCCGTTCCACCTCGCCGGCCGCGAAGGTGGGGATCAGCACCTCGTCGGTGACCCAGCCCAGCACCAGGGAGGACAGCACCATCATCACGGCGTAGAGCACCGAGCCGCCGATGCCCACGGCGAAGGGCCGTGGCGCGGAGCGCAGGGCGACGCCGATCACGGCCATGCCACGGCGGAGCAGCCCGTCGTCGGACGGGTCCCGGGGGGTGGGGCGGGCGGTGGTGGTCACCACGCCGAGGGTAGCTCCCACGCGGAGGTGTCTCGACGTCGAGAGGGTCTCCGGCGGCGCCGCTCACCGCTGCGCGAGGGCGTAGCCATCTCCCCCGGCACGCTTGACCCCGTACATGGCCGCATCGGCGGCCTGGAGCAGGGCGTCGGGGGTGGCGCCGTGCTCGGGGCTGACCGCGACCCCGAGGCTGGCCCCGATCGCCACGTCCCCCACCTCCGCGATCCGCAGGGGCTCGGCCAGGGCCGCGACCAGCGCGGCGGCGCTGCGGTTGACGTCCTCGGGCGTCGCCAGCCCGCGGAGCAGGACCACGAACTCGTCGCCGGACACCCGGGCGATGGTGTCGGACTCGCGCACGACCGCGCGCAACCGGTCCGCCACCGCGGCCAGGGTCCGGTCCCCGGCGGCGTGGCCTTCACGGTCGTTGACCGCCTTGAACCCGTCGAGGTCGAGGAAGCACACCGCCACCAGGCGGCCGGTCCGCCGGTGGTCGGCGAGGGCACGCTCGAGCCGGTCGTGCAGGAGCTCACGGCCCGGTAGGCCCGTCAGCCGGTCATGGGTCGCGGCGTGGAGCGCCGCGGACAGCAGCCGCCGGCGGGCGATGGCGACGGCGGCCTGGTCGGCCACACCCAGCAGGGCGTCCAGGGCGATGCCGGCATCCCGGGCCATGCTGGCCACCACCACGCCCAGCAGTTGCCCGTCGTCGCGCAGGGGCACCGCCGTGGCACGGGTGGAGCCGAACCGTGCCAGCACCTCGTCGAGGTAGGGGTCGGCCCGCCCCTGCACCAGCTCCACGGGGCCGGGACGCTCCAGCATCTCGGTGAGCACGGGCGTGGCCCCCAGGGGGATCTGCAGCTCCAGCCGGGCGGCGGTGTCCTGGCCGAAGCCCACCGCCGCCAGGGTCCGCAGCACCCGCGCGTCGGCATCCCACGCGAACACCGAGGCCCGCTGCGCCCCCGTGACCGTCGGTACGACCTCGGCGATCGCCTCCGCGATGGCCTCCTCGCTCTGCAGCCCGGCCAGGGTCCTGGCCAGCTGGAGGAGCGCGTGGGTCACCGCGGCGCTACGCCGCTCCGCGGCCAGGGAGCTCGCCGCCTCGACGGCGGCGGCCACCAGGCCGGCATAGGCATCCAGGTGGTCCTGCTCCGTGGGCAGGAAGCCGCTGCCCGCGGGGAGGAAGGCCGCCAGCGCGCCGTAGCGCCGGCGGGCGGTGGCCACGGGTGCCACGATGGTGTCGTGCTCGGTGGTGTCCACCGCGGCACGCTCGAGGAGGCTGTGGCCGTGCCGCCGGACCAGCTCCGGGGTGAGCCCGTCACCGATCAGCCGCTCGTCGCCGTCCTCCAGCCGCAGCGCGAGGAGGTGGTGCTGGGCCCGCACGGCGGTGCTGGCGCGCGCCGCCACCCGCTCGAGGACCCGGTCGAGGTCCTCGGCACCCAGGGTGTCGAGCACCGCCTGCTCGAGCTCGGTGACCTGGTCGCGCAGCGCCTCGGTGACGGTGGTGCGCGCCTGGCGTCGGGAGCGCGGCGCAAGCCGCCGCAACGCCGGCCACCGCAGGGTGTAGATGCACTCGTTGGCGCCCTCCACCTGGCAGGTGCGGTGCTCCACCCGTACCGGGGGCAACCCGAAGAGCACCGTGACCTGGGAGAGCAACCCCCGGTTGTAGTCGCAGTCGAAACGGCTGGGCGCGTGCTCGCCGTGGAGGCGGTAGCCCACGGTGCCGCGCCGCGGGGAGGTCTCGATCGTGCGCATCGTCGCGCTGGTGGAGAACTTCACGTTCGCGCGGGCGATGCTCCTGAGCACCTGCTGCGGGGAGCCGAGGGCGCCGATCACCATGCGTTGGGACCGTCCGAGCTGCGCCTCGAGGACGTAGGCACCGATGTGCCGGGCCACCTGCGGGTCTCCCGTCAACCGGGAGGCGGCCTCGAAGAGCGCGATCTTCTGCGCGTAGGAGGACCAGGTGCCCTCGTCCTCGAGCACGTCGGCGGGGCGCTGCTCGCCGGCAGCGGCCAGCAGCTCGTCGACAGCGGCGCCGCCGAGCTGATCGCGGACGTAGGCCACGATCAGCCGGGTGGTGATCCCCGCTGTCTCCCGCGACTCATCCCCTGCGTTCACTCGAGCTCACTGATGACCCCCCGACCTTCGCAGGCCTCGCAGGCGTGGCTGAAGGACTCCAGCAGCCCCTGGCTGACGTTCTTGCGCGTCATCTGCACCAGCCCGAGCCTACTGACCTCGGACACGCGGGTCTTGGTGCGGTCCCGCAGCAGTTCCCGCTTGAGCCGTCGAACGACCTGTTCCTGGTTGGCCTTGAGCAGCATGTCGATGAAGTCGATCACGATGATGCCGCCCATGTCGCGCAGGCGGAGCTGACGCACGATCTCGTCGGCGGCCTCGAGGTTGGTGCGCAGCACGATCTCCTCGAGGTTGGTGTCCTTGCTGCCGGTGAACCGCCCCGTGTTGACGTCGATCACCTTCATCGCCTCGGTGGACTCGATGATGAGGTACCCACCCGAGGGCAGCCACACCTTGCGGCCCATGGCCTTGCGCAGCTGCTCGGCGACGTCGTAGGCGTCGAACAGCGCCGGCAGCTGCTCGCGCCGTGCGGCAGCGGCGGCCAGGTCGACCGCCCTCGGTGCGCCCTCGGCGGTCGCCCCGTCCGGCCCGCCCGGCACTGCCGCACGGGCAGCATCCGCAGCAGCGGCAGCATCGGTGGCAGCGTCCCCGTCGGTGCCCTGCGCAGCATCGCCGTCAGCGACCGCAGCCGCGCCTGCGTCCGTGGCCTCCTCGGCCCGCGGTGCGGTGTCCTTCCCGGGGGCAGCAGCAGCCCCAGCCACCTCGGCGTCGTCCTCCCCGGCCGTGGCAGCGCCGTCGGCGCCGGGCTCAAGGGGCGGCGCGCCGGCTGCGCGGGCCCGGGCGTCGGCGGTGGGGGCCCCGTACAGCTCCACCTTCTCCAGCAGTTCGGGGGCCACCTCGTCGAGGTAGCCGCGCACCTGGTGGTAGAGGTCCTCGTCGTCGACGATGGCGCGCTCGAACTCCGGACCGAAGTTGTCCCGGATCACCTTGACGACCAGGGGGGGTTCCTCGTAGACCGCCGTGAGGGCCTTGGCGCCCTCGGCCGCACGCTCCACCCGGTCCCACTTCGCCAGCAGCCGCTCGAGGTCAGCGACGATCTGGTCCTCGCTGGCCCCTTCCGCCGCGGTGCGCACGATGATGCCGTGCTGGTCGGGCTTGACCTTCTTGACGACCCGGCGCAGGCGGTCGCGCTCCTTGTCCGTGAGCTTGCGGGAGATGCCGAACAGATCGGAGTTGGGCGCCAGCACCATGTAGCGCCCCGCCAGGGACAGGTGCATGGTCAGCCGGGGCCCCTTGGAGCCCATCGGGTCCTTGGTGACCTGAACGAGCACCTTCTGGCCCGGCTTGAGGGCGTTCTCGATGCGCTCGGCGTCGCCCTCCTCGAGGTCGAGTTCGTCGTAGAGGACCTCGCCGGCGTAGAGCACGCCGTTGCGACCCTTGCCGATGTCGAGGAAGGCCGCCTCCATACCGGCGAGCACGTTCTGCACCCGCGCCATGTAGATGTTGCCGACGAAGGTGACGTCCTCCTTGCGCGTGACGTAGTGCTCGACGACGGTGCGGTCCTCGAGCACCGCGATCTGGGTGCGGTCCTGCTGGGAGGTGACCAGCATGGTGCGCGGGGGTCCCTCCAGGATCGCGCGGCGCACCTCCTCGGACACGCCGCCGGTGCGCTGGCTGGCGCGTCGGCCACCGCCGCCGCCCCCGCTGCCCCCGCTGCTGCGGCGACCGCCCCGCTTGGCGGCCATGCGGGTGCCACCCGTGGCGATGGCGTCCTCCACGGCGCGCTCACCGCCGTCGTCGGGCGCGTCGGCCTTGGTGTCGGGCTTGGCGCCGGGCTTGGCGCCGGACGTCGCCTTGGACCTGGTGTCGGCCTCGGTGCCGCCGTCGCCCGAGGCGTCGGCGGTCCCACCTGGCTGCTGCCGGTCACCGCCGTTGGCACCACCGCCGCCGCCACGGCGGCC
>SKTN01000124.1 GCA_007117945.1 Nitriliruptoraceae bacterium
GCACCTCCAGCACCTCCCCGGCCGTGTGCTGGTGCGCCGTGCACACCGGGCACCTCACACGGCCCGCACCTCGATGGTATGCCACCCTTCGGCGCCGTCGGGAGCCGGTGGCGCCGGGCCCTCGCTCTGCCGGCGGCCGTCACCGTCCACCGCGCGCACCGCGAGGCGGTGCGCCCCCGGGGTCAGGGTCACCGGGCAGCGCCACTGGACCCACGTCGATGCGGACAGGGGCGTGACCAACTCGGCAGCCACGACCTCGTCGTCGACGAGCACCTCGACGCCGTCGATGCCACGGCCGGGTGCCCAGGCCACGCCGGCGACCACCACGGCTCCGGCGGCCACCTCGCGGTCTCCGCGGGCGGGCACGTCGATGCGCGCACCGATCTTGACCGGCCCCTCCTTGGACCAGCCCCGCGGGATCCAGTAGCCGTCCACGCCCTCCCAGGCGGTGAGCTCGATGTCGGCGAGCCACTTGGTGGCGGAGACGTAGCCGTACAGTCCCGGCACGACCAGCCGTGCGGGATAGCCGTGCTCCAGGGGGAGGACCCGCCCGTTCATGCCGACAGCCACCAGGGCGTCGGGGGTGGCACGGGCGACGTCGAGGGGGAACCCGGCGGTGAACCCGTCCACCGAGCGTGACAGCACCTGCTCCGCGCCGGCGGTGGGGCCGGCCTCCTCCAGCAGCTCCGCGAGGGGCACGCCGACCCAGCGGGCGGTGCCGATCAGGGATCCGCCCACCTCGTTGGAGACGCAGGCGATGGTGGCGTCCACCTCCACGAGCTCGCGTGCCGTCAGCTCCTCGTAGGACAGCTCCAGCGGCCGCTCGACCGCGCCCGTGACGCGCAGGCGCCACGACGCGACGTCCGCCCGGGGCAGCAGCACCGCGGTGTCGATCCGGAAGAAGTCCTCGATCGGGGTCAGCACGGGGCTGACCCCCTCCACCGAGGTGGCGAGGTCCCGCCCGGCGGGTACGGCCGACAGGGGGCGGGCGGCCGTGGGGGCACTGCCGGTCGGCGTCGGTGCCACACCGCCGCCCCCCAGGCCACCACGTGCCAGACCACCGGCCAGCACCGAGCCCACCGAGCCCGCGACCCCCAGGCGCAGGAAGGCCCGCCGGTCCACGGGCGGATCCGTCGGCGTGGGCGCACCCGGCGGCGCCAGGCCGCGGTGCGCACCCAGGTGACCGAGGAGGCGGTGCAGCACCGCGCCCGCCAGGGTGCCGGCGACGGCCAGCGCCAGGAGCACCAGGGGGAAGGCGGCCTCGGGTCGGTTCAGGCTGGCCAGCAGGGCGACCAGGCCCACCACCACGATGACGACGACCGCGCCGGGGAAGCTGCGCGCGCCGAGGCGACCGAGCCCGGCCCCCAGCAGCAGCGCCACGACCAGGGACAGGGCGGTGAGCACGGGCCGGTTCGCGGCACCCAGCACCTCGATGGCCCCGGTGACCACGGCACCGGGGAGGCGGTCGACCACGAGCTGCCCCAGGGCGTCGAGGGGCGAGGGGATCAGCGCGGTGAGGGCGGCCATGACCTCGGCGGCGGCGATCCCGCAGGCCGCCGCGACCACACCCGCGAGCGCGGCACCCCGGGGCACGGCAGCACGGTCAGCCGCCCGCGCACCGGTCCCGAGCTCCCCTGCCACCACGCTCCTCCTGGTCCACCGGGGTTCGGAGCGTCACCGGCTCAGGACCAGAGGATCCACCACGCCATGCCCACGGTGGCGGCGATCCCCACCAGCAACGCCGCCACCAGCGTCAGCAACCACTGCGGTCCGGTCACGGATCCCTCCATCCCCTGCAGGTCCCACCTGCTTCGGCCCGCCGGATGCTAGACGGCCGTGCGCGGTGGTTCCGAGCCCAGCCGCTACCGTGCAGGGTCGACGTTGACCCGACGGGTGTCCGGAGGCGCTGGTGGCACGCGAGGGCCCAGGAGCGGGGCGGTCCGCGGACGATGATCCGCCCGCGGACCAGCCGCAGCGCGGTGAGTGGTCGCACCGTGCGGAGCTGCGCGACGGCCGCCCGGTGCTGCTGCGCTCGATCCGGCCCTCGGACCGGGACCGCATCGCCGAGGGGCTCAAGCGCCTCTCCCCCGCCTCGCGGTACCTGCGGTTCCACGCCCCCGTGGAGCAGCTGTCGGAGGCCCAACTCGACTACCTCACCGACGTCGACCACCTCGACCACGAGGCGATCGTCGCCCTCGACCTGACCGACCTCGACAGCCCTGGCGTCGGCGTCGCGCGCTACATCCGTGAGCCCTACGAGCCCGAGGTGGCCGAGGCGGCCATCACCGTCGTGGATGACTACCACGGGCAGGGTGCCGGGACCCTGCTGCTCGGCGCCCTGGCCTCCCGGGCCCGGTCCGCCGGCATCGAGGTGTTCCGCAACTACGTCCTGGACGGCAACCACGCCATGCTGCAGGTCTTCGACGACCTCGGTGCCGAGCGGGAACGCGAGGCCGACGGGCTGTGGCGGGTGGACCTGAAGGTCCCCGAGGGCCTGGCCGACGTCCCGAGCTCACCAGCGGGTCGGGCCTTCCTTGAGGTGGCCCGCTCCGACCGTGTCCTGGCGAGCCTGATGCCACCGATCTGGAGCCGGTGGCGACGGCGGCGCGACACCGGGGAACAGGACGACGACCTCGACGAGCGCGTGTCGGCGGAGCTGCTGGACTCCCAGGAGGCCCTGGACGAGTGGCTGCGCACACGGGATGGCCGGTGACCGAGGCCAGCGCCGGATCCGGGCCCTTCGAGGCCGCGGGCCGCCCCGTGGGACACCGCACCACGATGCGGGCGAACCACGCGGGCGTGGAGCTGCGCCGCCGCCTGCCGCGCCTGCTCGTCGGGCTGGTGCTGTGCGGGTTGGGGATCGCCTCCATGGTGGCCGCGGACCTCGGCCTCGGTCCGTGGGACGTGCTCCACCAGGGCCTGTCACGGCGGTCGGGGATCCCCATCGGCACGACGGCGATCCTGGTCGGCCTGGTCGTGCTGGGCCTGTGGTTCCCGCTGCGCGAACGCCCCGGGGTCGGCACCGTACTCAACGTCATCATCGTCGGCGCCGTCATCGACCTCACCCTGCTGGTGCTGGTCACGCCCGCCGCGCTGTGGCTGCGGTGGGTGATGATGCTCGCCGGGCCGGTCCTGTTCGCCATCGGCTCGGGCTTCTACATCGGCGCGGGGCTGGGCCCCGGCCCCCGCGACGGGGTGATGACGGGCCTGGCCCGGCGCGGGATCCCCGTCGGCGTGGCCCGCGCCGCCATCGAGCTCACCGCGCTGCTCGTCGGCTGGCTCCTGGGCGGCACCGTGGGTGCCGGCACCCTGGCCTTCGCCTTCGGCATCGGCCCCCTGGTCCACGTGTTCCTGCCGCGGCTCAGCGTCCCCGACGCCGCGGCCACCGACGGGGCGTGATGCCGGTCACCGCCCCGGTGCGGGCCCTCAGCAGACCGGGCTGATGGTGGGCCAGGGGTTCACCCAGGTGCCCGCGTGCCGCCGACCGAGGTGGAGGTGGGGCGGGGTGGTGCGCGCGTTCCCGGTGTTGCCCACGGTGCCGATGACCTGCCCGCGAGCCACGCTGGCCCCCGGTGAGATGCCCTCGGCGACGCTGTCGAGGTGGGCGTTGTACCACTCGCTGCCGTCACCGATGCGGTAGGTCACCGTGATCCCGCCGAGCGAGGTGGGTGAGGAGGGTGGGTTCCACCGCGTGACGGTGCCGTCCGCCACCGCCACCACGGGGGTGCCACGGGCGGCGAAGATGTCGTTGCCCTGGTGGAAGCGCCCACCGGAGCGGGGGTAGCCCCAGTCGTTGCTGAAGTCACGCCCGGCCACGGCGCCCCGCACGGGGCAGACCACACCCGCCACGTCCGGACCGCCCCCGGCACCGGGCGTGCTCAGACGGCCACCACCGCTGGAGCCGGAACTGCTCCCGCCGCTGCTCGAACCCGAGCTGCCACCGTTGCCGCCGTTGCCGTTGCCGGACCGTGCGGCCTCCTCGGCGGCCCGCCGTTCCGCTGCCCGTCGCTCCGCCTCGCGCCGCTCCGCCTCGCGCCGCTCCGCCTCGCGCCGGGCCGCCTCCTCCGCCGCCCGGACCTCGCTCAGCTCCCGTTGCAGGGTCGCCTGGCGGGCCTCCACGCGCTCCAGCATGTCCGCGGTCTCCGCCTCCGTGGTGCGCAGGCTCGCGACCATGGCCCGCTGGGCCTCCTCCTCGGTCGCGACCTCCTCGGCGAGCTCCGCGGCCTCCGCACGCAGGCCTTCCACCATCTCCAGGGTCTCGGCTGCCTCCGCCTCGGCCTCCAGGGCCGCGGCACGGGCCAGGGCCGCCTCCTCGGAGCGCGCCTCACGTGCCGCACGCAGCGCGATGTACTCCTTGACGGTGCGGTCCTGGACGTCGACCACCGTCTCCAGCTGCTTCATACCGACGGAGAAGGCGTTGGGGTCCTCGGCACGGCGCAGGATCTCCAGGGCCATGGCGCCGGCCTGGGCGCCGCTGGAGCCGTACTTGTAGGTGTGCACGAGGTGCAGCACCAGGAGGTCCTCCTGGGCGAGGAGCTCCTCCTCGGCCTCGGCGAGGAGCTCGAGGGCGCGCTCGTGGGCCGCCACGGCCTCGTCACGCGCCTCCTCGGCATCGGCGAGGGCGATCTCCGCCAGGGCGACCTGCCCCTCGGCCGCCGTCAGCCGCGACCGCGCATCCTCGAGCCGGGCGCCGATGGCGGCCAGCTCCTCCTCGGCACCCTCGAGGCGGTCGCGCAGGCCGTCCAACTCACCGGCGACGCTGTCGCGCTCCCGTGCGGTCTCGCCGAGCTCGCGCTCGACCTCGCTGCTGGAGCGCTCCTGGGCGTGACCGGGCTCGAGCCCGCCGGACAGGCCGAGCAGGGGCGGGAGCAGGACGAGGGTCAGCACCACGACCGCGCCCCGCAGGCGCAGAACGACATTCCCCTGTGGTTCGGTCACACGCTCCACCGCATCCGGATCCGCACGGTCCGTGCCGTGTGTACCCTATCGTTGCTGAAGTTACCAGTGTTACGAACGGGACGCTCACCCACGAGTATCGCCCAGCAGCGCGAGGTGCTTGAGCCTGCCATCCGCGGTCGTGCGCACGCCGCCTGTCACCGCAGCGTCGCGTAGCCCCCATCCACGGGCAGCACCGTACCCGTGACGTAGCTGCCGGCCCGAGCTGCCAGGGCGATCGCCATCCCCCCGATGTCCTCCAGCCGACCGGGCCGTCCCAGGGGGATCCGCGCGGTCACCGCCTCCTCGTCCTCGAACAGGAAGGCGGTCATCTTGGAGGGGAACAGCCCCGGCGCCAGGGCGTTGACGGTCACGTGCTCCGGCGCGAGCACCGCGGCGAGGTGGGTGCTGAGCTGGTGGACGGCGGCCTTAGAGGCCGAGTAGGCGAAGGTGTCGAAGATCGGGACCGACAGCCCGTCCACGGAGCCGATCATCACCACACGGGCCGGGTCCTCCGGCGAGGCAGCGGCCCGCAGCTGGGGCAGGAGCGCCTGCGTCAGCAGGAAGACCGCACGCACGTTGAGGTCCATGACCTTGTCGAACCCCTGCGCCGGGTAGCTGCCCAGGGCGGCCCCCCAGGTGGCGCCCGCGTTGTTGACCAGCACGTCGAGGCGGTCGCCGCCCGCAGCCACGGCGCCGGCCAGCTCCTCCACGCCCTCGGGCGTCGACAGGTCGGCCGGCAGGGCGGTGCAGCTGTCGCCGAGCTCACCGGCGATCCGCTGACAGGCGGCGGCATCCCGGGAGGCGACCACCACCTCGGCGCCTGCGGCCACGTAGGCGCGGGCGATCATCTCACCGATCCCACGGGAACCACCCGTGACCAGTGCGCGCTTGCCGGCCAGCGAGAACCAGGCTGCGGGATCCATCATCGACCTCAGATCGGGTGCCGGCGAGAGCCGCACACTAGCCCCTACCCCCCTGACGCGGAACGGATCGTCGTTCAGCGTTCCCCTCGCGCTACGGTCCCTGCCCCGTGGGGCGTGACGGCGCTCGATGGCGACCTCGGGAGGGTGCGATGGCCGGTGCGGACGAGCAGCTCCCCCTCAGGGTCGGCAACGGCTCCGGCTTCTACGGTGACCGCTTCGAGGCGATGCTCGAGCTGGTCGAGGGCGGCCCCCTGGACGTGCTCACGGGCGACTACCTCGCCGAGCTGACCATGCTGATCCTGTGGCGCACCCGCCAGAAGCACGCCGATGCCGGCTACGCGCGGTCCTTCCTGCGCCAGGCCCGCGAGCTGCTGGTGCCCTGCCTCGACCGGGGGGTGCGCATCGTGGTCAACGCCGGGGGGCTGCACCCCGAGGGGTTGGCCACCGCCCTGCGCGAGCTCGGCACGGAGCTCGGCCGCCACCCCCGCATCGCCACGGTCGCCGGTGACGACCTCCTGCCCCGCCTCGACGAGCTCGCCGCGGCCGGCCGCGAGCCCGTCCACGCCCAGCGCGCCACCCCCCTGTCGGCCGAGCCGACGGCGCCGATCACCGCCAACGCCTACCTCGGCGCGCAGGGCATCGCCCGTGCGCTGGCAGCCGGCGCCGAGGTGGTGGTCACGGGCCGGGTGACCGACGCGAGCCTGACCGTGGGGCCCGCACTGTGGCGCTTCGGCTGGTCGGCTGAGCAGCACGACCGCATCGCCGGTGCGATGGTCGCCGGCCACGTCATCGAGTGCGGTGCCCAGGCGACGGGCGGCAACTACCCCTTCTTCACCGAGGTCCCCGGCCTCGAGCACGTCGGCTTCCCCCTCGCGGAGCTCCACGCCGACGGCAGCGCGGTGATCACCAAACACCCCGGTACCGGGGGGATGGTCACCGTCGGGACGGTGACCGCGCAGCTGCTCTACGAGGTCGAGGGCCCCCGCTACCTCGGCCCCGACGCCGTGGCACGGCTCGACAGCGTGCAGCTGTCCCAGCAGGGACCCGACCGGGTCCTGATCGACCGTGTCCTCGGAGCGCCGCCGCCACCGACCCGCAAGGTGGCGGTCAACACCCTCGGTGGCTTCCGCAACCGCGCGACCTTCCTGCTCACGGGCCTCGACATCGAGGAGAAGGCCGCGCTGGTCCAGCGCCAGCTGGCCCGACGGGTGGACCTCGACGCCCTCGACCGGGTGCAGGTGCAGCTGGTGCGCACGGACCAGCCCGATGCGCCCACCAACGCCCAGGCCGTGGCCACCCTGACCATCACCGTGGAGCACGCCAGCCCGGAACCGATCTCCCGCCGCGCCTTCGGCGACGCCTGCGTCGCCATCGGCCTGGCCAGCTATCCGGGGTTCACCCTGACGGCACCACCGAGCGAGGCCGAGCCCTTCGGCCGCTACTGGCCGGGGCTCGTGGACGCTGCAGCCGTGCCGGAGCAGGTGTCGCTGCCCGACGGCACACCCCTGACGCTGCCCGCCCCGGAACCACCACCGGAGCCCGCAGCTGCACCCCTGGAGCACGCCCCCCCACCGCCGGTGCCCGACGGCCCCCGTACCCGGGCGCCCCTGGGGCGCCTGGTGGGTGCACGCTCGGGCGACAAGGGTGGCGACGCCAACGTCGGGCTGTGGGTGCGCGACCGCGATCACCTCGGCTGGCTCATGGAGGTGGCGGGGACCCCCGCAGCGGTGCGGCGCATGCTCCCCGAGGCGGCGCAGCTGCCCCTCGAGGTCCACCCGCTGCCGAACCTCGCGGCGGTCAACATCGTGGTCCGCGGCCTGCTCGGCGAGGGCGTGGCCGCGGCCGTGCGTCCCGACCCCCAGGCCAAGGGCCTCGGCGAGTACCTGCGGTCGCGGCACGTCGACATCCCCACAGCGTGGCTCGATGAGGCGGTGTCGGCCGGCGAGGGTGCTGCCGGCGGTGCCGGCACCGCCGGTGGCCGGCCCTACCCCGAGGCGGCGCGGTAGCGGGTCCGCTCCCCCGAGCCGGTCCTGAGGACCTCCCCACGGGAGAACAGCGCGTCCAGCGCGTCGGCCACGTCCTGGGGCTCCCGGCCGAGCGCGCCGGCCAGGGAGTCGGCCGTGGCGACGCGCTGGGCCCGCAGCTCGGCGAGCAGCGCCTCCTCGTCGGCGGCCTCCGCACCGTCACCGGCGGCCAGACGCCAGGCCGCGGCGGCGCTGCGTTCCACCACCAGCAGCAGGGGCTCGGGGTCCTCCACGCCTGGTGGCTCGCCCAGCTGGCGCAGGAGCACCGAGGGGTCCTCGACCAGCTCGGGGTGGAGCCCGACCGCCTCCAGGTCCCCCCGGGCGGCGAAGTGGTCACCGGTCAGCTCCACGAGACCGTCCTCGGCGGCGCTGGTGGCCTCCGTGCGGCGCAGCGCCCCCAGCAGCTCCTCCCGGGGCCGTCCCGCCAGGGTCAGCAGCAGCGCCGGGTCCCGGTCCACCTGCACGGCGGTCAGGGTCAGGGCGGCGGCGGCGTGGCGACACCAGCGCGCGCGCTCAGGACAGGAGCAGCTGGGCTCGAGGTCCTCGAGGGCGGGGATGAGGCGGACACCGGCAGCCGTCAGCTCCTCGGACAGCTGCTGGGTCACCGTGCCCTCGAGCAGCGCGGCCACGGGGCGCAGGCTGGCGGACAGCAGCGAGGTGGCACGCTCCCAACCGGCGGCATCGGTGGCCGGCCAGGCGATGGTCACCCGGTAGGGGCTGACCCGGTCCTCGGCGACGGTCGCTGTGACCTCCCCGGGACGCAGCAGCAGTTCCTCGACGCCACCCCGACGGGCCAGGGCCTGCCCGCGCTGGACCCGACGCGCGGCGGAGGGACCCGCCTCGTCGAGCAGGTCGAGGAGGCGTCCACCCCACCAGTGGCGGACGTCGGTGGACACCTGCCCGCCGGTCATGACCGACCGCCCGGCAGCGCCACCAGCCGGGGACGCCCGGCGTCGACGTCGGTGACGGGTCCGGGGTCGTCCTCACCCTCGTCCAGTCCGTCCCCGTCATCGAGGTGGTCGGTGGACAGCGCCACCAGCTCGCGCAGCTCGTCGTCGGCCAGCTCGGTCACCCACGCCTCGCCGCTGCCCACCACGGCGTCCGCCAGGGCCCGCTTGCGCTCGAGCAGCTCCGCGATCCGCTCCTCCAGGGTCCCGGCGGTCACCAGGCGGTGCACCGTGACCGCCGCGGTCTGGCCGATGCGGTGGGCACGGTCGGTGGCCTGGTCCTCCACCGCAGGGTTCCACCAGCGGTCGTAGTGCAGCACGTGGCTGGCCCGGGTCAGGTTCAGCCCCGTGCCCCCGGCGCGCAGGGAGACCAGCAGGATGGGCGGAGCGTCCTCGTCGGTCTGGAACCGGTGGACGAGCTCGTCACGGGCGGTCAGGGACACCCCGCCGTGCAGGAAGGGCACCTCGGGCAGCTGCAGGCGCTGCGCCAGGTGGGTGGCGAGCAGCTCGCCCATCTCGCGGAACTGGGTGAAGACCAGGGCCCGCTCCCCCGCGTCCACGACCTCCCCGAGGATCTCCGTGGCACGGGCGAGTTTGCCGCTGCGGCCCGGGAGCCCACCGTCGTCGCGCAGGTACTGCCGCGGATGGTTGCAGATCTGCTTCAAGGCCGTGAGCAGGGCCAGGATGCGACCCCGACGCTCGAAGGCCGTGCCCCCGAGGCCCTCGGTGCCGAAGGCCCGCTCCACGGTGGCCTGGTACAGCGAGGCCTGCTCACGGGTCAGCGAGCAGGACACGGTCACCTCCTGTTTGGGCGGCAGGTCCACGGCCACCTCGGGCTCATCCTTGCGACGCCGGAGCACGAAGGGCGCGATCAGCCGGCGCAGCCGCGAGGCGGCACCCTCGTCATGCCACCGCTCCACGGGCACGGCGAAGCGGTCGTTGAAGGCCCGCTGGGACCCCAGCAGCCCAGGGTTGGTGACGTCGACGATCGACCACAGCTCGGACAGACGGTTCTCCAGGGGTGTACCGGTCATGGCGATGCGCGTGCGCGCGGTGATGGAGCGGGCCGCCCGTGCCCCCTTCGACGCGGGGTTCTTGATCTGCTGGGCCTCGTCGAGCACCACCACGTCCCAGTCGACGTCCTCGAGGATGCCGATGTCGCGGCGCAGGAGGGCGTAGGAGGTCACCGCCACGCTGCCCGCCGGGAACGCCCGGGCGGTGACGGGCCGTTCGGACCCGTGGTGGCGGATCACCGCGACCCCGGGGGCGAACCGCGCGATCTCGCGCTCCCAGTTGCCCACCACCGAGGTGGGACACACCACCAGGTGGGGGCGGTCCTGGACCCGTGAGGTGATCAGGGCGATGGCCTGGAGGGTCTTGCCGAGCCCCATCTGGTCCGCCAGGACGCCGCCCATCCCGAGCTCGGCGAGCCGCTGCAGCCAGGCGACCCCGCGCTCCTGGTAGGGCCTGAGCTGCCCGTCGATCCCGACGATGCGCGCCCCGGTCGGTGCGTCGGCGTGTCGCAGCCGTTCCACCAGCTGCTCCACCGCGCCCGCCGCAACCGCCTCCACGGCCCCGAGCCCCTCGACGTGGTGCTGCCCCGACAGTGCCGCGGCCAGCGCCTCGGTGAGCTCCAGGGAGGCGGAACGTCCCGCCAGGGCGGCGATGCGGTCCGCGTCGGTGTGGTCGACGTGGACCCACCGTCCCCGCCACCGCACCAGGGGGGCCTTGGCCCCGACGAGCTGGGCGAACTCCTCGGGGGTGACCACGTCGTCGCCGAGGGCGAGCTCGTAGCGCAGATCGGTGAGCGCGGCCGCGCTGAGACCGTCGTCCACGCCGGTGCGCAGCGCCGCCGGTGCCGTGCTCCCGATGCGCACCCGCAGTCGCAGGCGCCGGGTGGAGGCCTCGGCGAGCTCCGTGGGCACCTCGACGACCACCCCGGCCGCGGTGAGCGCCTCGCGGGCGTCACCGAGCAGGTCGGCGACCTCCCCCGGGGCGAGGTCGACGGTGGTTGGGGCGCGCTCGTCGAGGGCGCGGTCCAGGGGCGGGAAGAGCCGTGCGCCCGTGGCGAGCCCGCGGATCAGGGCCGCCTCGGGGTCGTCGAGCTGCCGACCGGCGAGCTCGAGCCGGCTGCTGCCCCGTTCCCACACCCGCGCGGCGGGCAGCTGCTGGGAGGCGTCGCCACTGGCGGCCAGCGCGAGCGTCAGCCGCCAGGGCCGGTCCGCCGTGGCGGGGACCGGGCCCTGCTCGGGCCCGTGGTCCGCCGCCTGCGGCGGATCGGGAGGCGCCAGCCGCAAGGCCAGACGGGCCGTGGAGCGGCGTGCACCACCCAGCACGGGCGCCGACCACGCACCGACATCGGTCACCACGTCCT
Organism: Nitriliruptoraceae bacterium; assembly: GCA_007117945.1. Classification (GTDB taxonomy): domain Bacteria; phylum Actinomycetota; class Nitriliruptoria; order Nitriliruptorales; family Nitriliruptoraceae; genus T1Sed10-7. The sequence continues at coordinate 11,207 of SKTN01000124.1, forward strand.
CGGCGGGAACGCGCAGGTGGGTGATCGTCGGGTCGCTGGCGGTCAGGGCCGCGGCCCACATCTCGGCCCACGACCGGCGGGGACCGCGCCGTCGCGGGTCGAGTTCCGGGCGGCGTCCCTCCCGTGCCACGGCATCGGCCACCGCGTCCAGGAAGGCGCCCAGCAGCTCCGCAGCCGGCACGGGCGTCCCCGCGGCCGAGCGCAGGGCGTAGGCCGCACGGGGCATGGCAGCCGCCAGCGCCCGGGGGCGAGGGTCGGCGTGGGCGACGGCGCGCCACGCCGCCCGCACCTCACCGGGGGTGTCGGTCAGCTCCACACCCGGGAGCAGCCGCCCGGCGGCGACCAGCTCCAGGGCGAGCTTCGCGGCCACGCTCCAGGCCAGGACCGCGTCACCGGGACGGGCCCAGGCGGGGTGGTCGCTCCCGGGTGGCATCGCCGCGAGGACACGCACCGTGGGCAGGATCGCCAGCCTGCGCGCCGGCACGTCCACACCCTCGACCTGCGTCCCGTCCACGACGTAGGAGGCCAGGCTGCCCTCCGTGCCCGCCGGGAGCCCGAGCTGCGCAGCCGCGGACGTGAGGTCGAACCCCTCCTCCGAGCGCCCCGGGCGCGCGCCGGCCGCACAGGCATCCCACAGAGCGAACGTCCCGCCGGCGGGTACGGGTCCACCGGGGACGAAGGTGAGCTGGGCGCGGCCGGTCACGTGGCCTCCACCGGGCAGGCGGGAGAACAGGCAGAGCCTAGGCGTTCGGGCCTGGAGGGCCGTGCGGGCGGGTGGTGCACGGTCCCTGCGCCGACGTGCCGCAGGTCATGGACAGGAGCGCACACTGGGGTGCATCCTCGGGGTCAGTGGTCTCGAACACGTCATGCGGCCGACAGGAAGGATGTCGACGCGGCCCCCGCCACCGAGGTCCGCGCGTCTGACCGGCCGGCCCCGACCCCACACCGCTCCCGCAGTACCCGCTCCCACCCCCCGGAGGCGACCGTGAACGACAGCATGCACGCGACCGACACCGCGGTGGCCGATCCGACCTCGTCCACCGACCGGGCCATCTCCTGGCTCCGTGAGGAGTTCCCCGGCTGGACGATCGATGTCGACGAGACCGCCACCTGGGAGGGCGACCTGCGCTCCCTGTGGATCGCACGTCGGGACGGTCACCACCCCCAGGCGGAGCTCTCCGCGGCCAAGCTCCACAGCCGGCTGAGCGACTACCTCCAGCGCGAGGAGCGCCGCCGCGCCTTCTCGAACTGACACCGGAGACGGGGCGAGCCAACGCTCCCTATCCTCACCGGCCCGGCCGCGTCGCAGCCGGGCCGCGTCGGCTGAGGGAGCCCTGACCACGTGACCCTCCTCGACGTCACCCTCGTGGACCTCGTGGTCCTGCTGCTGGTCACCGCGGCCGCCCTCTCCGGGTGGCGTGCGGGGCTGCTGCGGCGCGCCGGCGTGTGGCTGGGCGTGCTGGTCGGCCTCGCCGCGTCGGTCTGGACCGTCCCGGCCACCCTCACGTGGCTCGAGGGCTACCCCGCCAACCTCCGCTTCCTCGGGGCGTCGCTGGTGCTCGCGGCCACCGTGGCCGTCACCACCGCGCTGCTCGGTCGGCTCGGCGGCTCACTGGGGCGGCGGGTGGCCCGCACACCACTGCGCCGACTGGACCAGGGCGCCGGCGCCCTGACCGGCGTGACGCTCGTCGCCGTGGCCGCCTGGCTCGCGCTGCCCGTGGCTGCGAGCGCGCCGGGGACCCTCGGCGAACAGGCTGCCGGCTCGCGCACCACGCTGCTGCTGGCCGAGTACGCACCGCCGGCGCCGCAGCTCGGCGCCGCCGTGCGTGCCCTGGTCGCGGAGACGCGCTTCCCCGAGGTGGTGGCCGAGCTCGGTCCGATCCGCACTGCCGGTCCTCCCCCCGAGGACCTCGCCGTGCCGCCGGAGGTGCTCGAACGCGCCCGAGCCTCGACGGTGCGGGTCTCGGCCCGCGGGTGCGGCGTGCGCTACGACGGCTCCGGGGTGACGATCGCCGGCGGCACGGTGCTGACCAACGCGCACGTGGTCGCGGGCTCCGACCAGGTGGAGGTGCGCCGCCCCGACGGGCAGGTGCGTGACGCGCGGGTGGTGGCCTTCGACGCCCGCCGCGACCTCGCGCTGCTCGAGGTGGGTGACCTCGGGCAGGACCACCTGCCCCTGGGCACGACCCGGGCCGGGGAGGAGGCCGCGGTCATCGGCTATCCCGGCGGTCAGCCCGAACCCCGCATCACGGCGGTCCGCATCCAGCAACGACGCAGCGCCCTGGGACGGGACATCCACGGTGTCGAGGAGTCCGACCGCGACGTCCTCTTCCTGGCCGCTGCCCTGCGGCAGGGCGACTCGGGTGCGCCGGTCATCAACGCGGCGGGAGAGGTCGTCGGGCTGGTCTTCGCCGTCAGCCCGGACCGCCCCACCACCGCCTACGCCCTCGACCGCACGGAGTTCGACGCCATCCTGGCCGCCCCGCGCGTGACCGGCGCCACCGGTCGCTGCCTGGCCGTCACACCCCCCGCGTAGCGTCCTTCCCACGACCCGGGACCACCCGGGACCACACCGGGAACCACGACGGGAAGCACGACGGGAACGCTGACGGAGAGGGCGCGCGATGCTGCACGGGACGCTGGCGACCATCGGGGCACCGGTCCTCGATCTCCCGGCCGTGGCGGTGGCCTGGGGCCTGGCGACCTGGTGGGCGGCGCGCTGGCTGAGCCCGGAGCGGCGCGGCGGTGCGCACGCCCGCGGGTCAGCCGATGGTGCGGCGCAGGAAGCCACGCACACCGGCGCCGGCCAGCAACGCCGTGGAGGCCACCAGCGCCCCCAGTACCACGGCCGGTGACATCGTCTCGATCGAGGGGGTGAGCGCGGCACGCAGGCCCTCGCTGACGTAGACCAGGGGGTTGAGCAGGACCAGCCACTGCAGCCACGGCAGGGCGTCCAGCGCGGTCCAGGGGTAGTAGACGGCACCGAGGAAGGTCAGCGGCAGCACCACCACGGAGAACATCAGCCCGATCTGCCGTGGGCTGACGTAGGTCCCGAGGGCCAGCCCCAGGGAACCGGACAGACACGCGGAGGTGACCACCACGGCCAGCAGCAGGGGGACGCTGGAGACCTCGAGGGCCACGGGTGTCGCCGGGATCGCCGCCACCATGGGCAGGACGAGCAAGCCGGCGAACACGCTCTGCACGGCGCCGTAGAGGATGTTCTCCACCGCCACCGTCGCCACGGGGACCGGCGCCATGATGCGGTCCTCGATCTCCTTGGTCCCACCGAACTCCGTCGACAGCGGCAGGGCGACGGCGATGATCCCCTGGAAGATCACGGCCACGGCCACCAGGCCGGGCACCAGGACCGTCGCGAAGTCCGCTCCTCCTCCCCCACCCACACCCTGCCCGATGCGGGGGAAGAGGAAGGCGAAGACGAAGACGAAGAGCAGCGGCTGCATCACCGTCCGGGTGAGGAAGGCCAGCGCCTCCCGCCGCGTGACCCGCAGGTCGCGCAGCAGCAACCCACCGATCGCCTGCACCTGCGCACGCAGCGGTGAGGGCTCGGCGGCGGGAAGGGTCGTCTCACTCACGCAGGTCCCTCCCCGTGAGGTTGATGAACACGGCCTCCAGGGTGGAGCCGGCGGCGGAGGCGTCGCGCACCCCGTCGGGACCGGCCGCCTCGACCGCACGGGCGAGCAACCCGTCGCGGTCGTCGGCCATGACCCGCACGCCCCCGTCCCTGGCCTCCACGGAGCGCACCCCGGAGATGCCGGCCAACGCCGCGTGCACGGCGGTGGACAGGGGGCGGTCGAGCTCCAGTTCGATCACCTCACCCGCGCCGTGCCGGGCCCGGAGCGCCTCGGGGGTGTCGCAGACCAGGACCTCACCGTGGTCGACGATGGCGACACGATCGCAGAGCTGGTCGGCTTCCTCCATGTAGTGGGTCGTGAGCACGACCGTCAGCCCGTCGCTGCGCAGCTCACTGACCAGCTCCCACAGCGCCAAGCGGCTCTGGGGATCGAGACCCGCCGTGGGCTCGTCGAGGAACAGCAGGCGGGGGCGGTGGGCCACGGCACGGGCGACCTGGAGCCGCTGGGCCATCCCACCGGAGATCTGGTCGGGGAAGGACCCGGCCCGCTCGGCGAGGCGGAAGCGCTCGAGCAGTTCGTCGGCACGGGCCCGGGCGGGCCGGGACCTGATCCCGAAGTAGCGGCAGTGGTAGTACAGGTTCTCGAACAGGGTCAGGGACCGATCCAGGGTGTTGGCCTGGGTGACCACGCCCAGTCGACGCTTGACCCGGGCCGGCTCGCGCAGGACGTCCAGGCCGAGCACCTCGGCGCTGCCGCTGGTGGGTCGGATCCGGGTGGTGCACACGCCGACGGTCGTGGACTTGCCGGCGCCGTTGGGCCCCAGCAGCCCGAACATCTCCCCCTCGGCCACCTCGAGGTCGATGCCGGCGATGGCCTGGACGGCCGGCGGCCCCGGGTAGGACTTGGTCAGGTCACACAGCCGCAGCGCCGCCGGGGTGATCGACGAGCCCACCCGCACCTCCGACTCCACCATCGTCATCGCTCGTCCTCCGTCGCGCGGCGCAGACATCGGCTCCGGCAGGTTCGACGCCGCCTGCGGCCTGGACCACGGCGTCCGGACGCCTCAGCCCACCGGCGCGATCACCAGCAGCCGCGCGATCATCACGGTGTGCACGACCACCGCTGCGATCACCAGGAGGTGGAAGACCTCGTGGTAGCCGAACACCGTGGGCCAGGGGTCGGGTCGGCGCAGGCCCACCACCGTCGCCCCGACGGTGTAGAGCACCCCACCGCCGAGCAGCAGCACGACGGTCAGCGGCCCCGCCGTGAACCACAGCCACGGCAGCAGCATCACGGGGATCCATCCCAGGGTGAGGTAGACGGCGCTGTTGAAGCCCTTCGGCGGCGCGAAGGGCAGCCACTCGACCACGATGCCGATCACGCACCCGACCCCCATGCCCACCAGCAGCGTCCACGAGGCCCACCCTTCCAGGCCCAGCAGGGCGACGGCGATGCCGGTCCCGCCGATCGCCAGGTAGATACCGCTGTGGTCCAGGCGGAACAGCCACTCGTAGGTGTGGGCGTCCCACCGCTTGAGGTGGAGCAGGGCGCTGCAGGTGAACATCGCCGCGATGCCCAGGGCGAAGGCCGCCACCGCGAGGCGACCACCGGGGGGCGCCAGCACCGTCCAGGTCACCGAGATGGGGACGGCCACGATCGCGGCGAGGAGATGTGAGCGACCGCGCAGACGCGGTCGCGGCAGGGTCAGGGCCCGCTCGGTGTTCACCGAGCGTTCCAGGATCGGGCGCTCACTCACGTGGGCAACGTAGCGCGGCACGCCGACCTGCACACCGGCAGGGAGGATCAGGGCCGGGGGACCCTGCCGTGCCGGGCCGTCGACCACCGCCATCGCCCAGCGTGACCCTCCTAGACTGCGCTCGAACGTCCCCCGGGCCGCCGACCCCGCGCCGGCGCGCCGTACCGGACCAGCGAGCGGATCATCGACGTGACCACCAAAGCGCCCACCCGTCTGCCCGAACTGTCCCGCACCCAGAGCATCGGCCTGCTCGTCGGCATCGTGGTGTTCATCACCACGCTGGTGGTGGATCTGCCGGGCATCGAGCCTGCCGCCCAGCGCATGCTGGCGGTCTTCCTGCTGGCCATCGTGCTGTGGGTCACGGAGGCCATCCCGTTGGTCGCCACGGCCCTGTTGGTGATCCTGCTGCAGGTGCTGCTGCTCACCGATCAGGCGCTGGTCCCCCTCGAGGAGAGCGTGACGACCCCGGCGGACACCTTCGCCGCCCTCGCGGACCCGGTGATCATCCTCTTCCTCGGTGGCTTCCTGATCGCCGACGGGGCGGCCAAGTACAACCTCGACAAGAACCTCGCCGCACTGCTCCTGCGGCCCTTCATCGCCGGAGGGGCACGACGCACGGTCCTCGGCCTGATGCTGATCACCGCCCTGCTGTCGATGTTCGTCTCCAACACCGCCACCACCGCGACGATGTTCGCCGTGCTGCTGCCGGTGCTCATGGCCCTGCCCGCCGGCAAGGCCCGCACCGGGCTGGCCCTGTCGATCCCCATCGCGGCCAACGTCGGCGGTATCGGGACCCCCGTGGGCACCCCACCCAACGCCATCGCGCTGGGCCAGCTGTCCGCCCAGGGCATCACCATCTCCTTCCTCGACTGGATGCTGCTGGCGATGCCCCTGATGATCGTGGTGCTCCTCGGCTCCTGGTGGATGCTGACCCGGCGCTTCATCGCGGCCGACACGCCCTTCGAGATCGACCTGGAGACCCGCTTCAACACCTCGCCCCCGGCGCTGGTGTTCAGCGTGGTCGCCGGCCTGACCGTCGTGCTGTGGCTCACCGAGCCCCTGCATGGGCTGGCCTCCTCCACCGTGGGCTTCATCCCGGTGGTCCTGCTGCTGGCCACCGGTGCCATGGGGCCCAAGGATCTCCAGGGCCTGCAGTGGCACGTGCTCTACCTGGTGGCGGGTGGGATCGCCCTGGGCAGCGGCATCGGCGCCTCCGGGATGGACGTGTGGCTGCTCGAACTGATCGCCTGGGACCTGCTGCCCGGCACGGCGCTGATCGCCCTGCTGGTCTTCGCCGGGCTGGCGATGTCGACGGTGATCTCCTCCTCGGCGGCGGCCAACCTGCTCATCCCCCTCGCGCTGAGCCTGGCCATCGGGCTCGGACTGAACGCGGCCCTGATCGCGGTGGTGGTGGCGCTGGGGTGCGCCCTGGCCATGGCGCTGCCGATCAGCACCCCGCCCAACGCCATCGCCTACGCCACCGGTGAGGTCCCGCAGTCGGCGATGATCTCCACGGGGCTGGTCATCGGTGCCGTCGGGTTCGGGCTGCTGGCCTTCGTGATGCCCACCTGGTGGTCCTGGCTGGGCCTGCTGTGAGCGAGGGCCTCGCGCCGACCGCGGTGCTGGTGGCCGGACCACCTGGTCCGGTCCGCGACGCCCTGGTCGCGGAGCTGAGCGCCGCCTTCGCCGGCCTCGCGGCGGTCCACACCGGCCACGAGCCCGTGACCACCGCCGGCCACCTGCCGCCGGAGGCCACCCTCGCGCTGGTCGCGGTGGTCGACGACGGCACCGACGTCGATGCCCGCATCGCGGCGCTGTGTACCGACGAGCGGGCGAGCCGTGCCTGCACGGTGCTGGTCACCGAGCGGGCCCGCCACGACGACCTCGCGCGGGCCCTCGACGAGGACCACCTCGCCGCGGTGATCGGTGTGCCCTGGACGTCGGGGTGGCTCGGCGAGCACGCGCGCAGCCAACTGGCCCGCTGGCTGCGCAGCCAGGACCCCGATGACCCCCGCCTCCCCCGGCTCGAGTCCGAGGAGGGGCGACCCCTGGAGCTGCCCCCCAGCTCCCTGCTGCGCGACCTCGAACTCGACGAGCGGGCGCTGACCGCCCGCCTCGTGGACGCCCTCGATCGGGCGCTGGGCCCCCGGCCCCGGCTGCGGCTGCCCGAGGGCACGCGGCTGACCCACCAGGGCATCGGCGTCGACGGGGTCATCGTCGTCCTCGAGGGCTCCGTCGCCCTCGACCGCGACAGCGAGGTGGGTGAGCTGCGCCTGCACCACGCCTCCACCGGGCCCGTGGTGGGGCTGCTGTCGCTGACCCAGCAGCGCCGGGCCTTCTTCACCGCCCGCACCACCACCGACGTCGAGGTGATCCACATCAGCCTCGAGCAGCTCGAGCACGCCCTGGCCGTCGAACCGGAGGTCGGTGGGGTGATGGCGGCGGCCACGGCCCGCGCCCTGGCCACCCGCCTGCGGCGCTCGGAGCAGCTCCAGGTGGAGAAGGTCAAGCTCAACGCGGAGCTCGAGGAGGAGCGGCGACAGCTCGCCGAGGCCCTCGAGGAGCTCGAGGGCACCCGTCTGGAGCTGGTGGAGTCCGCCCGGATGGCGACCCTGGGTGAGCTGTCCGCCGGGATCGCCCACGAGCTGAACAACCCCGCCTCGGCCGTCGCCCGGGCGGCGAGCTTCATCGCCGAGGACCTCGGGCGCCTCCTGGCGCGCCACCCCCGGGGGACGGCGCTGCAGGCCGCCATCGAGATGGTGCGTGACCGGCCTCCGCTGGGCACCTCCCAGCAGCGACAGCTACGACGTGAGCTGGCTGACGCGCTGGGCGACGACCGGACCGCACGTCGGCTGGTCTCCGCCGGTGTCCACGAGCCCGAGCGCGTCGCCGAGCTCGCCCGGGACCTCGATGCCGAGGAGATCGAGGAGCTGGTCACCGCCGCCGAGCTCGGGGGTGCCGTGCGCAACCTCACCCTGGGCACCGGCCGGGTCACCGACCTGGTCGACAGCCTGCGCAGCTACGCCCGGCCCGCCGACGCCACCGTGGAGGACGTCGACGTCCGGCGGACCCTCGACGACGCCCTGCACCTGGTGGCACACCGCCTCGACGGCATCGAGCTCACCCGCGAGGACGCCGAGGAGCTGCCCGCGGTCGAGGGCTTCCCCGGCCCCCTCGGCCAGGTCTGGACCAACCTCGTCCTCAACGCGGTGGACGCCATGGACGGTGCCGGGCAGCTCACCATCCGGACCTCGACCGCCGACGACGCGGTGCTCGTCGAGGTGGTCGACGATGGACCGGGTATCCCGCCCGAGGTGCTGCCCCGGCTCTTCGAACCCCGCTTCACCACCAAGCACGGCCGGGTGCGCTACGGGCTCGGCCTCGGACTCGCCATCAGCCAACGCATCATCCACAGCCACGGTGGCGAGATCACCGTGGCATCCGAGCCGGGCCACACGGTCGCCACCGTGCGGCTACCGGCAGCCTGACCGATCGGGAGACGAACCGTGCAGCTCGCCGTACTGGTACTGGAGGACGAACCCGAGGTCCGCGACGCCATCGTGCGCGACCTCGACCCCCTCGCCGGCACGATCCGTGTCGAGCCCGCGGAGGACGTGCGCGATGCCGAGGAGGTGCTGGCCGAGATCGCCCGGGACGGTGACGAGCTCGCCCTGGTCCTGGCCGACCACCGGATGCCCGGGACCACGGGTGTGGACTTCCTGGTGCAGCTGTGCGCCGACGAGGTCCACGGGCGCAGCCGCAAGGTGCTGGTCACGGGACAGGCTGACCAGCAGGACACGATCCGGGCGGTGAACGAGGCCGGGCTGGACCACTACGTCACCAAGCCGTGGGACCCCGACCAGCTGCGCGAACTGGTGCGTCAGGAGCTCAGCGTCTACGTCGTCCAGCAGGGTGTGGACCCGCTGCCGCACCTCAAGGCCCTCGATGCGGCGGCGGTGATGCCGGCGCTGCGCGACCGCGGCGACCGGTGAACGGCACCGCCGGGGAGCAGGCTGCGGCACCCGGCCCGGTGCGCGTCGGCATCCTGATCTACGCCGGCTGTGACCTGCTGGACCTCGGTGGTCCCTACGAGGCCCTGCTGACCGCGGACCGGCTCCTGCAGCGCGCGGAGCGTGGCGAGCGGATCGAGGTCGTGACCCTCGGGGTGGGTACGGCTCCCCTGCGGGCCTACGGCGGCCTCGGCCTGGTCCCCCACCTGCCCGCCGACGACGCCGGCCACCTCGACGCGGTCGTGGTCCCCGGCACCGTCGAGGTGGCGGTGGCACTGGACGCCCCCGCGCTGATCGCCACCGTCGAGCAGCTGGCGGCACGGGCACGCCTGGTCACCTCGGTGTGCACCGGCAGCTTCCTGCTCGCGGCGGCCGGGCTGCTGGAGGGACGTCGGGCGACGACCCATCACGAGGACCTGCCGGCCCTGGCCGCACGGGGCGACGTCGGCACCGCGGTCGCCGGGGCACGGGTGGTGGTCGATGGCGAGCTCATGACCGCGGGCGGCCTCAGCTGTGGGCTGGACCTCGGCCTCGACCTGGTCGCGCACCTGGTCGACGAGGCACTGGCCACGGCGACCGCGGCGCAGCTCGCCCATCCCTACACACCCGCCACGGCCCCGGTGACGAAGCTCGGCGGACAGGAGGCCGACCGGTGAGCGACACCCGCCGACGCCGCCCCGTCGCCGAACGCGTCTACGCCCTGCTGGTCGACGGCGACGGGGACGGGGACCAGGCACGCGACGAGCTCGCGCCGGACACCGCGGCCGCGGTCCCGCGCAACGCCACGCGCCAGGTCACGGCCATGACCCTGCAGAAGGCCGGGGACCTGGTCGTCGACGCCAAGACTGTGCTGAGCTGGCTCCTGGCCGCCCTCGGTGCGCCGGCGAGCTTCACCGGACTGCTGGTCCCGATCCGCGAGTCCGGCTCCATGCTGCCCCAGGCCGCCCTGGCCCCCCTGGTGCGACGGCTGGCGGTCCGCAAGTGGATGTGGGTGGCCGGGGCGCTGCTCCAGGCCGTGGCCGTGCTCGCCCTGGCGGTGATCGCCGCCACCCTGGAGGGCGCGGCCGCCGGTGTGGCGGTCCTGGTCGCCCTGGCGCTGTTCGCCCTGGCGCGTTCCCTGTCCTCGATCGCCTCGAAGGACGTCCTCGGCCGGACGCTGCCCAAGGGCACCCGCGGTCAGGTGACGGGCTACGCCACGATCGGCGCCGGCGTCGCCTCCATCACCGTCGGCCTTGGCCTGCGGCTGCTCGGTGGTGACGACGCCGAGCCCACCACCTTCGCCTGGCTGCTGGCGGGCGCCGCCGTGGCGTGGCTGCTGGCCGCCGCGGTGTTCTCCCGCGTCGAGGAGGCCCCCGGGGACCACGACGACGGCGCGGGCGACGGGACCGGTGCAACCGCCCGGGCGTGGGCGCTGCTGCGCGAGGACGCGCCCTTCCGCCGCTTCGTGGTGGCCCGCACCCTGCTGCTGGTCTCCGCGCTGAGCCCACCCTTCATCGTCGCCCTGGCCACCGAGCAGGGTGGGGCGGGACTGCAGGGCCTCGGGGGGTTCGTGATCTCCAGCGGCATCGCGGCGTTGATCGGCGGTCGGGCCTGGGGGCGGCTGGCGGACCGCTCCTCCCGACGGGCGATGATGCTGGCAGCCGGGTCCTCCTCCCTGCTGGTGCTGGCCTTCCTCGGCGCGCTGCTGATCGACGGCGCCCGCGAGCTCACCCTCCTCTACCCGGCGACCTACCTGCTCCTGGCCCTGGCCCACCACGGCTCCCGGATCGGGCGCAAGACCTACGTGGTCGACCTCGCCGAGGGCAACCAGCGCACGGACTACGTGGCGGTGTCCAACACCGCGATCGGGGTCCTGCTGCTGGTCACCGGCGCCGTCACCTCCGCCCTCGCGGTGCTGGGCGCCGAGGTGGCACTGGCCGCGCTGGCGCTCCTCGGGTTGGTCGGCGTGGCCGTCAGCAGTTCGCTGCCCGAGGTCAGCGATCGCTGAGACCGTGGACCGGGCGAGGGCCGTGCGGGGCCGTAGTCCTGCCGGCGTGCCCCGGATGCTGCCGACCGCGTCGGTGGATCGCAGGGCGACCCGGAGCCCCGCAGGGCACCCGGGCACCTCTGTGCCCGGGCCGGCGTCGGCGAGGTCATCTCCTGGGCTCCTGCCCAGGGATCGACCACCGACCGCGGCGCGCCGCCGGCCCGGCTAGCCGAACCGCACGACCACGGCCACCAGCCAGGAACCGACCATGACGACGCCGATGACCAGCTCCACCAGCACCCCGACCCCGTAGGCGCGCAGCACCTGGCCCACCGAGGCCCGCGCGGCGGGCCACTCCCCCAGCCGGGAGCGTTCCGCCAGCAGCAGCCCGGCCAGCGCGCCCAGCAGGAAACCGAGGACCGGCAGGACGAAGAAGCCCACCACCGCGCCGAACACCGTGGCTGCGAAGGTGCTCGACGGTGCCCCCGCCTGCTGGCCGCGACGTGCGGGCAGCGCCACCGTGGCCAGTGTCCCGAGAACCAGCAGCAGGGTCAGCCAGGCCGACACCCCCCAGCCCACACCGTCGAGGTCCTGCCACAGCAACGTGATCACGCCGACCAACCAGACCACCGCCAGCCCCGGCAGCACGGGGATGAGCACCCCCACCATCCCCACCAGCATCAGCAGGAAGGCGAGCAGGAGGATGGCGAACTCCACGTGACACCTCGGCGGTGTGATGGCTCGGGTGGACCGGGTGATGGTCCGGCTCGGGGTCACCGGGCGCGCTCCCGGAGCGACGTGCGGGCACCGGCCGGGCCCAGGGGGGCCGGAGGGGGACCGGAGGTGGGCCGGGCGGGGCTCGAACCCGCGCCTGACGGATTATGAGTCCGCTGCTCTGACCAGCTGAGCTACCGGCCCCGGGAGCGAGAGCGTACTGTCGCTCCCCCACGGCGACCCACGTCACTGGAGCAACCATGCGTATCACGAAGTTCCCCCAGTCCTGTCTGGTGGTCGAGACCGACAGCGCCCGCATCGCGATCGACCCGGGGACCTTCGTCACCGCACGCCACGACCTCGACGAGCTCGGCCACCTCGATGCGGTGCTCTACACCCACCGCCACGCCGACCACCTCGACATCGAGGTGGTGGACCAGCTGCGGGAGCGCGGCGCGGAACTGTTCGGCAACGCCGACGTGGTCAGCCTGCTCGGCGCGGACCGGTGCACCCGGGTGGAGGCGGGTAGCCCCTTCACCGCGGCGGGCGTCGACGTCGCCCCCCATGACCTCCCCCACGTGGTGATGGTGGACGGCTCCCCCGGTCCCCCCAACACCGGTTTCCTGGTGGAGGGCACCCTGTTCCACCCCGGTGACGGGATCGAGCTGACCGGGCTGGGGGCGCCGGTGGCGGCCGTGCCCATCGTGGGCCCCTCGATCAGCTTCCACGACGCGTACCGCTTCGTGCGCCAACTGGGCGCCGAATGCGTCGTGCCCATCCACTACGACGCCTTCGTGGCCGACCCGGAGCACTTTGCCCGGGTCTGCGACCTCGCCGAGGTGCACGTGCTCGCGTCGGCCGAGACCCTGGATCTCGCCACCGCCTGAACCCGCACGGCACACGGAGACCGCGGGCGGGGCCCCGAGGAGAGCTGATCCACGTGGGTGTCCTGCTCGCCCTGCTCGCTGCTGCCAGCTTCGGGCTCTCCGACGTCACGGGGGCCGTGGTGGCACGCCGGGTGTCGGCGCTGACCGTCACCCTCGCGATCCAGGCGGTCGGGCTGCTCGCGCTGCTGCCCGTGCTGCTCCTGGTCGCCGGCACACCCAGCAGGGGCGCCTGGGTCTACGGCGCCCTGGCGGGTGCGGCCGGGACGACGGGGCTGGTGGTGTACCTGCGTGCGATGGCGGCCGGACCCATCGGTGTGGTCTCACCCGTGGCTGCCCTGGTCGGCGCGGCGGTCCCCGTCGGCTGGGGCGTGCTGCTGGCGGGTGACCAGGTCGGGCTCCAGGGCAGCCTCGGCATCCTCCTCGGCCTCGTGGCCGTCGGTGCCGTCGCCTACGTCCCCAACGGTGCCGTGCACGCCGCCAGTGGCGCGACGGTGCTGGCGGCGCTGCTGTCCGGGGTGGCCTTCGGGCTGTTCTTCGTCGCGCTGGATGCCACACCCCCGGGCTCCGGGCTGTGGCCGCTGCTGGGGGCGCGCATCGTTGCGGTGGCGATCATGGTGGGCGCCGTGGTCCTGCGCGGGCGCCCCCTGCTCCCCCACGGGGTCGGCCGGCTGACCGCGATCAGTGGTGTGGCGGACGTGGCGGGCAACGCACTGTTCCTGCTCGCCACCCGGGTCGGGCTGCTGAGCCTGGTGGGGCTGCTGACCTCCCTCTACCCGGTCGTGGCGCTGCTCGTCGCGCGCTGGTGGCTCCAGGAACGGTTGACCGGGCTGCAGGCCGCCGGGGTGGGTGCCGCGATGGCGGCGACGGGGCTGCTGGCTGCCGCCGGCGCGTGAGGCGGCACCACCCCGTGCGGCCTGACCCCGAGTGGAGCATCGCCGCCCCTGGGTGGTCGTCTCCTGGGCGAGAGCCCAGGAGACGACCACCCACCAGGCCGCCCGGGGCTCGATCCCGCGTGGGCCGGGACGTCCCTGGGCTCCTGCCCAGGAGACGACCAGGCCGCGCCGCGGCTGCGCCCGGCGCACCGCCTCCACCCCGCAGGGGGTTGGCTGCGGTCAGCCCTCCACCAGCGCGCCCATCACGGCCACCATGTCGAGGTCGTCGTGGAGTTGGTGCTGGAGCATGACCCGGCTCACACCCACCTCCCGGTACTGCTCGAGCCGTGCCGCGGCCTGCTCGGGCGTACCGATGATCCACTCCTGCCGCAGGCCGTCGAGCCAGGGCTCCAGGTCCCCGTCACGGCCCGAACGCCCCATGAGCAGCGCGGCCCGCTCGCGGACCTCCGCCTCGTCGCGGCCGAGCAGGCAGCCGGTCATGATCGACAGTGGCAGCGGGTCCCGCCCGATGTCGGCGCAGGCAGCGTCGAGGTTGGCCTTGCGGTCCCGGACCGCCTCCAGGGAGGGGAAGACGGTGTTGTACTCGTCGGCGAACCGGGCGGCCAGAGCGGCGGACCGCGGCCCCGCCACCCCACCGAGGATCACGGGGATGCTGGGCGACTGGACCGGCTTGGGGTTCGCCTCGCAGCCCTCCAGCCGGTAGTGGGTGCCGTGGTGGTCGAAACGTGGCTCCCGCAGCTGCCGGCTGACGATCTCCACCTGCTCCTCGAACACCTCGTAGCGGGTGCCGAGGTCGTGGAAGTCGAAGCCGTAGGTGCGGTGCTCCAGCTCGTGCCAGCCGGCACCCATCCCGAGCTCGATCCTGCCACCGGAGACGTGATCGGCGGTCACCGCGTTCTTGGCCAGCAC
>SKTN01000046.1 GCA_007117945.1 Nitriliruptoraceae bacterium
ACGCCAAGCGCACCGTGGACATCGACTACTACTTCCCCGATCCCTCCATGGGCTGGTCGGAGCTCGAGGGGCTGGCCAACCGCACCGACTTCGACCTCAAGGCCCACCAGGAGGCCAGCGGCCAGGACCTGACCTACTACGACCAGCCGAACGACCACCGCTACCACCCCTACGTCATCGAGCCGGCGGCGGGCGCGACCCGGGCGACCCTGGCCTTCCTGTTCGACGCCTACCGGGTGGAGCAGGCCCCTGACGCCAAGGGGGAGCTCCAGCAGCGGGTGGTGCTCACGCTCGACCCACGCCTGGCCCCCTACAAGGTCGCGGTCCTGCCGCTGTCGAAGAAGGACACCCTCACCCCGACGGCCCGCGAGGTCTTCGACCTCGTCAAGGTCCGCTGGATGAGCGAGTACGACGAGACCCAGTCCATCGGTCGCCGCTACCGCCGCCAGGACGAGATCGGCACACCATTCTGCGTCACCGTCGACTTCGACACCCTGGAGGACCGTGCGGTCACCGTCCGTGACCGGGACACCATGTCCCAGGAGCGGGTCGCCATCGACCAGCTGGAGGCCTACCTCGCCCAGCGGTTGCCGGGCTGCTGAGGACGGGACGTCCCCGCAGCCGCGGCGTACCCTGGGAGCGTCGACCTCGGAGGCTCCCATCCGCCGCGTCGCCGCGCTCCTCGCCCTGACCGCCGCCGCGGTACAGGTCGCGGCCTACGTCGTCACGGAGCGTGAGCTGCAACTCGCGCTGGGTGCTATCGGCACGGAGTACGAAGCCTCCGGCTTCCGGTGGGTGTGGATGGTGCTCAGCCCCCTGCCCTGGGTCGTCGGCGCGGCGCTGCTGCGGTCCACCTTCTACGCCCGACACGCCACGGCGGTCCTGGTCACCGCTGCGCTGCTGTCGCTGGCGGCTGGTCTGCCGACCCTGCCGGATCTGCTGGAGCTCGGGTCGTGGCAGGCCGCCGGGACCGGCGCCATCCTGACGGCCCTGGCGGAGCCCCTGGTGCTCCTGCTCGGGCTGGCGGCAGCGGCCGCCGCAGTGGTGGCGCGTCCCCGCGGACGCTGGCGCATCGCCGCCCCCGGCCCCATCGGTCCCTACGTCACCGTGGCGGTCCTGGCGTGGATGCCGACGGGGCTGCAGACCCTGGAGCGGTCACCGCCGGGGGCGATGCGCTCCTTCGCCCGCACGGAGTACTCCCGCCTCGAGGGGATCGAGGCCGTCTCCAGCGTCACCGGGGCGGTGATGGCCGCGGCGGTGCTGTTCGTCGCCCCCCGCCTGCGCCCCGGCGTCGCCGGGGCGGTCCTGCTGACCTACGCCGTCCCCCAACTGGTCAGCGGTCTCGGTGACATCGCCCAGCTCAGGGAGACGGAGTTCCTCATCCTCACCCCACCGGCGGTCCTGGGTCTGGTGGGGCTGGTGGGGGTGATCGTGATCGCGCTCCGGTGGCTGCTCACCGCCGGCCGACGCGTCGCAGCGGAGGAGGCCACCGCGGAACCGGGGCCACCACCCCCACCACCACCGGTGCTGCGCTGAGGCGGGACCACCGGTCCCTCAGTGGCGCAGCCACGGATCGCGTTCGGGCGCGCCGGGTGCCGGTCCGGAGCGCGCACGGTCCGCGGCCAGCACCTGGACGTCCGCGCGCACCTGGTCGAGCCGGGCGGTGATCCCGGTCAGCGCCCGCAACAGCAGGGAGATCCCCATCAGCGCCGCCCCGACGGCGAAGGTCACCAGCCACAGCACGATGGCCATGGCGAGGTCGCCCTCGCGCAGCAGCCAGGTGCCCGCGGCCACCCCTCCGAGCCCGACGGCGTAGGCCAGGAGGACGCAGGCGCGTGCCGCGATCTGCAGTTCGCGTGGGCTGGGGATCCGGTCCATGGCGGCAGGGTGACAGAGCGACGCCGCCGTGGCCAGTCGGGCTGCCGTCGCCGCCGGTGCCGGGGACGGCGATCCGGGAGGTACTCCGGCGCGGCGGGGGAGGGGACCTGTAGCCTGCCCCGGGTCGAGGAGCAGGTCGTGCGCGAGGTCACCGGGGAGGGTGCGGCCGGCGCGGTACCCGAGTGGGTGCGCCGCGAACGTGCCCTGGCCCGCCTGCAGGAGGTGTTGGAGCACCTGCCCACCGCCCGGGCGCTGCCGGGCCTCGACGACCTCCTCGAGCTGGCCGGCGCACAGCGGGAGCTGCTGGAGGACGAGCGCGCCCGCAAGCTGCTCTCCGAGGCGATCGCCCACCGCCCCCTGTCGGCGGTCGAGGAGGTCCGCGTCCTGCGCACCGAGGTGGAGCTGCTCACGGTGGAGGTCGCGGTGCTGGGGGAGCGGCTCGGCGACCCGGGTCTGGTGGCCGGTGACCGCGACGAGCTCACCGCGCGGTTGGGCAGGGTCCGCGAGCGCATCGCCGAGCTGCAACGTTCGCTGTGATGGTCCGGGCGGGCGCGCCGGGGGCGCTCAGGGTCGCTCGATCTCGACCTTGAAGCGGCTCAGGGTGGTCTCGATGACCTGGTCGTGGCCCCACACCAGCAATCCCTTGGCGTACCGGGCCGCGGCCCGCATGGCGGGCTTGCGCATCTCCACGTGCCAACGGATGTTGAGGTCGCAGCCACCGCGGGCCGGCCGCAGCGAGCAGTCCGCGGGGCCGTGCAGGTCGCCGCTGAGCTGGGCGATGATGCGCTCCGCGGGGCGGACCTCCTCCATGTGGATGCCGACCCGGAACCGGTAGGGGATCGGTGGGACCACCAGGCCGTGCAGCGCACCGCCGCTCGTCAGGCCCCCATCCACCGCCTCGAACTCGCGCAGCCACCGCCACCACTGCTGGAACTGATCGGTCTGCGACATCCACGCCCACACGTACTGGGGGCTGTGGGGGAACCACTCCGTGCGGTCGAGATGGATCAGGTGCACCGGATCGGCGCCGGCGGGGGCCTCCATCACGACGCCACCTCGTCATGCCCGGCACCGCACCAGCGTCGGAAGGCCCGCTTCGCGTCCGCGTCGGCGTCGGACGCGGCGATCAGCCGCGGCGCCGGGCGGGGGGAACCGAGACGTACCCGGCGGGTCAGCAGCCGGGGGCCACGCGCCACGCTCACGATGACCCCGTCCCCGGGTGCGTGGGTGGCCAGGACGTTGCGCAGCTGCCCGCGGCCCACGGTGCGCCCCGCGATCGCCACCAACCGGTCCTCGCCCGACAGCCCACCCCGCCACGCCGGCCCGTCGCGCAGGACCGAAGCGAGCACCACCTCGGTGTCGCTCTCGCGCAGCTGCACACCGAGGTGGGGGACGGCGTCCGAGGTGTCGGTGCGCCAGGCCAGCCCCACGGCGCCGACCACCTCGTCGAGCTCGGGCAGGCTCGGGGTGGCCACGCGGGCATCGGCCAGCGTCGCGAGCTCCCCGCCGCCGACGTCGGCCAGGGCGGCGAGCACGTCCTGCTCGGTGAAGCCCGCCGGATCGTGGGCGTGGCGCTCCCACAGCAGCCGGAACACCGCGTCCAGCCCGTCGCCGGCAGGGTCGGCGGCCCGCAACCGCAGGTCCAGCTCGAAGGCCACCAGGGAGCCGTGGCCGTAGTAGTCCGTCATCACGTTGGGCGCGTTGTGGTCCCGCACGTAGTGCTTGATCCAGGCCTCGTGGGAGGCCTGGCGCAGGCTCTGGCGGTGCACCCCCGGGGTGTCACGGGAACGGGCCCAGGTCGACTGCAGGGTGTCCAGCAGCTGGCGGGGCCGCCACAGCCCGGCACGGGTGGGCAGCAGCTCGTCGTAGTAGGCGGTCCAGCCCTCGGCGACCCACAGGGACTCCGAGTGGGTGGGGCGGTCGTAGGCCGGACGCACCAGATCACGTGGTACGAGCCGCTTGACGTTCCACAGGTGCAGGTACTCGTGGGCCAGCAGCGACTGGAAGCGGGCGGTGAGCTCCGGGTCCTGGAAGGTGTGCACGGGCATCTGCAGCACGGCGCCGTCACGGTGCTCGAGGCCACCACCGCCGGCGTCCCACCCCGTGCACAGGGCGGTGTAGCCCGTGGTGGGCAGGGGGCCGCCGAACACCGCACGGGTGGCCCGGGCGATGGCGGCGAGGTCGTCGGTGACCCGGTCGAGGTCGGGCGCACCACCGTGCCCGGCCCAGACGAAGGTGTGCGGCACCCCGTCCACCTCGGTGGTGGCACAGGGCAGGTCACCGACCTCGAAGGCGCTGTCGATCAGGTGGTCGCGGTCCTCGGCCCGGTAGGTGTGGGGCGCATCGGTGGCCGGCAGCAGGGAGTGCGCCCGGTGGTCGGCGGGGACGGGGGGCAGCTCCACCTCGTGGGGGCGGTCCTCGGCACCGTCGATGCACAGGAAGGTCGCGGCCGGGATGAGCAGGGCGTGGTGGTCGTCGACGTGGTTGGTGCGCACGCTGAGGTCGTTGGCGTACAGCTCCCAGGCCACCTCGACGTCACCGGAGGTGCCCACCGGTAGCCGCCAGGCCGTGGTGCCCTCCCGGGTCAGGGGCAGGTCCTCGCCGGCGGCATCGGTGGCCGCGATGGTCTGGACGTGCCGGGCGTAGTCGCGCACCACGTAGCTGCCGGGGGTCCACACGGGCAGCAGCAGCCGGGCCCCGTCGGCCAGCTCCGCGGGGACCGTCATGCGGACACCCACCAGGTGGTGGAGCCGATCGGTCAGGTCGACCTGGTAGCGGATCGGGTCGGCCACGGGGGCGCCTCGGCGGGTACAGGGGTGGGGCTGTGGGCTCCGGCAGGCTACCCACCGTGGCGTCGCTACCTTCCGTGGCCACAGGGCGAGCGGCGTGACGTGCGCTGGGCGCCGAGTGACCCCGACGATGAGGTGGTAGTGGTGGCGGACCTGCCCATGGCCGATCGGCACGAGACGGTGCTGCCCGACACCGACCCGCAGGTGCGCGAGGTGCTCGCGCGCGCGGGTGCGGTCCCCGACGCCGAGCGCCGCGCCGCGGTCGCCGAGGTCGTCGCCGCCGCGCCGGCCTCGATCGCGGCGTGGGCGGCGCTGGCCGCCGAGGGGCGCGACGCGGTGGAACGCTACGCCTGTGCCCGGGTCGGCTACCACCGTGGGCTGGACGCGCTGCGCGGCGCCGGCTGGGGTGGGCGCGGTTTCGTGCGCTGGTCGGTGGCCGCCAACCGGCCCTTCCTGACCTGCCTGGTCCGTCTGCGGGCCGCCGCGGCGGAGATCGGGGAGGACGCCGAGGTGGCCCGCATCAGCGCGTTCCTGACCGAGCTCGACCCCGACTGGGACGAGGCCAACGTGGCTGGCTGAGGCGGCGCTACGGTGCAGGTGGGCCCGACCCGTCGCGGGCGGGGGTCGGGCCCGGGTGGCACGCCGGGCAGGTCGGTGGGCGGGGTCGCCGGGAGGTGAGCGTGGCGGGACGGATCGTCAAGGACGACATCGAGGCCCTGCGCACCCAGGCCGACATCGTGGCGGTGGTGGGGGAGTACACCACCTTGAAGCGGGCGGGCCGGTCCTACAAGGGGCTGTGCCCCTTCCACACGGAGAAGACCCCCTCCTTCACCGTCACCCCCGACGGCAACTTCTACAACTGCTTCGGGTGCGGGGTGTCGGGCGACCTCTACGACTTCCTGATGCGCATCGAGGGGCTCGAGTTCCCCGAGGCGGTGGAGTCCCTGGCCCGGCGCACGGGCTTCCAGCTGCGCTACGAGCAGATGAGCGCCCGGGAGCGGCGGGCGGTGGGGGAGCGGACCCGCCTGGTGGCCGCCACCGGCGCGGCCCGCGACTTCCTCGTCGCCCAGCTCTACGCCGAGGAGGGCAAGGTCGCCCGGGACTACCTGGTCTCCCGGGGGTTCTCCCGCTCGGACGCGGAGACCTTCGAGCTCGGCTACGCCCCGAACCGCTTCGACGCCATGGCGCGGTCGTTGACCGCCGAGGGGTTCGGTGAGCAGGACCTGATCACCACGGGCCTGGTGGCACGCACCGAGCGGGGTGGCCTGCGTGACCGCTTCCGGGGTCGGCTGATGTTCCCGATCCACGACACCGGCGGTGACGTCATCGGGTTCGGCGGCCGGGTGCTGCCGGGGCTCGACTACGGCGGTTTCGACCCGCCCAAGTACCTCAACTCCTCCGAGACCCCCCTGTACAAGAAGACCCGGGTGCTCTACGGGGTGCACCAGGCCCGCTCGGAGATCGTGCGGGCGGAGCAGGTCCTGGTGTGCGAGGGCTACACCGACGTGATGGCCCTGCATCAGGCGGGTGTCGGCTACAGCGTGGCCACCTGTGGTACCGCCGTTGGCGTCGAACACCTCCGGATGCTGGCGCGCTACGCCCAACGGGTCGTGCTGGCCTTCGACGGGGACGCCGCCGGGGTGAAGGCGGCGGAGCGGGCCTGGGAGGCGGCCCGCGAGCTCGAGGGGGACGGGCAGGGCGTGGCGCTGGACCTGCGCGTGCTGGTCCTGCCCGAGACCAGTGACCCCGCCGACCTGGTGACCGAGGTCGGTGCCGAGGGCGTCGCCCGGGCGGTGGCCGAGGCCACCCCGGTGGTCCCCTTCGTGCTCCGCCACCACCTCGCCGCGGCGGACCTCGACACGGAGTCCGGTCGCACCGCGGCGCTCAAGGACGCCCTGACGGTCCTCGGTCGGGAGTCGGACCCGGACCTCAGGCGGGAGTGGGCCCGCACGGAGATCGCCGAGCGGATCGGCTACGCCTACGGCTTCGTCGCCGACACCGCCGCCCGGCTCGGCGTCCAGCTCGACGCCCACGAGGGCGTGGCCGCCGGGGGCGGCTCCTCGGGTGCGCAGCGGCGCGGCGCAGCGGAGGGGGGACGCACGGCAGCGGCGCCATCGGTCACCGCGGCGCGGGCCCGCCTCGAACGCGCCGCGCTGCGCGCCCTGCTGCAGCACCCCGAGCACCTGCCCGTGGAGGCTGCGGAGCTGACCGAGGAGGACCTCACCCACCCCGATGCCCGCGCCGTGTTGCGGGCGGTGCGGGCCGCGGGCGGGGTCGGCGCGGATCTGCAGGCCGTGGTCGATGCCGCGGAGGACGACCGCATCCGCGGGCTGCTCCGCGCCCTGGCCCTGGAGGACGACCCGGAGACCGCTGACCGTGACGTGGTCGCCGAGGTCGTCGCCGGTCGCATCCGCAGGCTGCTGGTCGACCGGGTGGACGCCTCCACCCGGCAGCTGCGCGAGGAGCTGGCGCGCCTGAGCCACACCACCGATCCCGACCGGGTGCTGGCGGTGCAGCGCGAGCTGGCCGAGCTCCAGCGCCGTCGGCGCTCGCTGCTCGGCCAGCCCGCCTGAGCGCAGCGCGGCCCGCGATCCCCGCGACCGGTGACGCTGTGTGTCGGCCACCGCGGTGCGCGGTCACTGCGCGCCCGATGCGCTCGGCGCGTCACCGGGTCCGTTGACCGCCACCGTCCGTAGCATCGATCAGGCGTCCGGGTTGGGAGACCACGCGACGCTGTGGGAGGGAGACCACCGTGGGGCACGAACCGCCCCCTGCCCAGCGGTCGACGGCCACCGTCGACGGCCGCACGGCTACGGCCAACGGCCGGCAGCCGGCGGGTGACGACCCCGTCCTGGTGGTCGATCTCACGCGTCAGGTCGCGGACGACCTCGTCGAACGCGGCGGGCGTCGCGGGTTCGTGACCTCGAACGACCTGGCCGTGGCCGTGGACGCCGCCGGGCTGGAACCCGACACCGTCGAGGTGCTCGTGGGCCGGCTGCGGGACGCGTCGGTGCCCCTGGTCGACGACCAGCAACCGGGACGCTCGACCTCGACCACCCCCGGTGTTGCCGCGCCCGACGTCTCCGCGGGGGTCGACGCCGTCCGCCTCTACCTCAACGAGATCGGCCGTGTCGACCTGCTGGACCAGCAGTCGGAGGTCGACCTGGCCAAGCGGGTCGAGGCGGGCCTGGCGGCGGCGGGTGTCCTCGACTCCGCGGTCGAGCTGGACCCGCGACAGCGGGCACGTCTGCGCCGGGTCGAGCGGCTGGGGCAGCACGCCAAGCAGGAGATGATCGAGGCCAACCTGCGACTGGTGGTCTCCATCGCCAAGCGCCACGTGGGCCGGGGGCTGCAGTTCCCCGACCTGATCCAGGAGGGCAACCTGGGGTTGATGCGGGCGGTCGACAAGTTCGACTACACGCGGGGCTACAAGTTCTCGACCTACGCCACCTGGTGGATCCGGCAGATGATCAGCCGGGCCATCGCCGACCAGTCGCGCACGATCCGCATCCCCGTGCACCTGGTGGAGACCATGAACCGCATCGCCCGGATCGAGCGGTCCCTGGTCCAGCGCCTCGGTCGCGAGCCCACCCTCGAGGAGGTGGCCTCGGCGGCGGAGCTGCCCGTCGACAAGGTGGAGGAGTTCCGCCGCATCGGGATCGACCCCGCCTCCCTGGACGCACCCATCGGGGAGGACGGCGACGGGTCGATGGGTGAGCTCCTCGAGGACCACAACGCCACGCCACCGGTGGAGGCGGCCGCGCAGCTGCTGCTGCGGGTGCACATCGACGCCGTGCTCGAGGACCTCAACCCCCGGGAACGCACGGTGATCGAGCAGCGGTTCGGTCTGGTGGGCGAGCAGCCCTCCACCCTCGAGCAGGTCGGGTGCGAGCTCGGCCTCACCCGCGAACGCATCCGCCAGATCGAGGCCAAGGCCCTGGCCAAGCTGCGCCGCCCCGGCCACGTCGACCAGTTGGACGGCTACCTCGATCCCTGAGTCCGGCGCGGGGTGGTGGCCGGCCGCCCCGGGGCCACGCCGGGTCGCCGGGCGGTGGCGCGCGCCTGGCTGTCACACCCCGGGCGTACGGTCATCCCATGGACACACCGAGCGCCCCCGAGACCCCCGGCACCGGCCGCAGCACCCCACCGCCGGCGCAGCAGGCGGTGCTGCCCTTCGATGACGCGGCCGGGGCGGACGCCGATCGGGTCGCCGTGCAGGGCGGCGACCCCGACCACGAGCGGCCCATCGGCTTCGCGCTGACCGCC
>SKTN01000128.1 GCA_007117945.1 Nitriliruptoraceae bacterium
CAGTCTCGAGGACGTCGCGCTCTACCCCCTGTTCACGCCCGAGGTGCTGGAACTCCTGCGCCAACTGCTGCCGCAGGCGGCGCAACAGCAGCTCGCCCTCAGCGTCGTGGTTCGTGGTCGTCGCCCGGAGCGGCCCGATGGCGCCCTCCTGGCCGGGCCCGCGGCGGCCGCCTCCGGGGCGACACCTCTGGAGGCGATCGCCCCCGACGCCGTCGAGGCGCCCGGGGTGACGGTGCGCCACCTCAAAGGGGTCGAGGACGCGCAGCTCAAGGTCCTCGACGTGGAGCCGGGCGGCTCGACGCCGCACCACACCCATGCCCACGCCCACGAGGGGGTCGTGATCTCCGGCGGGGGGCGGTTGCGGCTCGAGGGCGGTGACCAGACGATCGGCCCGGGGGACACCTTCTCCATCGCACCGCGGGAGCCCCACGCGATCGCGAGCGGCTCGGGCCAGCCGCTGCGCTTCGTCTGTATGGACTGCCTCTTCGACTGACCACAGCGAGCTGGACGGTGTGCAGGTGCGAGGGCGCGCCCGGTGCTCACGGTGCAGTTGCGTGACCGGTCGGCGCAGCGGCAGCGCTCATCACCGCCACCACCGACCCGCCGCGCGGATCCGTGTCAGAAGAGTCGGACCTGGAAGGTCGCCGTCACCGAGCGGTCCGTGTCCGCCGTCAGGGTGCACGTACCTGTCGTGCCATCTTCGTCCACGGTGGCCGTCTCGCAGTCCCCGCCCCACTCCAGGAGGAGGAAGCGCTCCGCTGCCACCGCCGTGAGGGTCAGATCGCTCCCCCACGACACCTGGTGAGGGCACGTCCCTGACGCGCAGTGCAGTGCGCCGGGTTCGATCTGCACCGTCCCGCAGCCTCCCTCCGGTCGGAACCCCGAACACTCGACCGTCACCGCGAGCTCCACCGGCGCGTGGAACGTCGCGGTGGCCGCCGTATCCCGGTCGAGGGTGACGACGCAGGTCGTGTCCCCCGCACAGGCCGCCAGGTCCCAGCCGTGGAACGCCGCGTCGTCGACCTCGACCGCCTCCAGCGTGACCGTCGTCCCGTGGGTGAACCGGTACCGGCACGTGGCGTCGCACGCAGCCTCGTCCTCCTGGATCCGTACCACGCCGGCCCCGGGTCCGGCGGTGACGATCAGCCAGCGTTGGGGCTCGAAGCGGGGTTGGAGCTCGATGTCCTGGCGCACCGTGAGCTCGCAGCGCAGGGGGTCATCACAGTCGTCGTAGCCCCACTCGACCAGGTCGGCGGCCGGACCGGGGGTGGCGGTCAGCACCACAGCGCTGTCCTGCTCCACCGTCCTCTCGCACGCCTGCGGGCAGTCCAACTCGCCGTCGTCGTCGGTGATCCGGACGCTGCCGTCCCCGCTCGGCACGATCGCGAGGGTCACCTCCGCGGGTTCGTCGTCGGCGCCTTCGTCGACACCCTCCGCGGGGAAGTCCGTATCGTCGTCGTCGTTGTCGGGGTCCGGCAGCGCAGCGCCGGCGACGAACAGCAGGGCGCCCGCGAGCAGCGAGACGGTCCAGGCCCGTGCCAGTCGCCACCCGATCGCACGGTGCGCCTGTCGCAGCAGGCGTCGGTGGTCCACCGCCGGCGCGTCCGACCCACGGCTGCGCTGTCGCAGCGTCTGCTCCCATCGCGCCGGTGTCATGAGGGATCCGCCATCGTGGGGTCCGGGGTCGCGGCGACCACCGCGAGTGCTGTCTCGAGGCCATCCCGGGTGCGTTCCAGGGGTTCGTCGAGGATCCGCGCCACCTGGGTGTCGGTGAGCCCTTCGTAGACGTGCAGGAGCAGCAGCGGCGCCCGCGCAGGTCGAGCCGGTCGAGGACCCCGTCCGTCGCCACCTCGTCCGGTGGCACCGCCCGCAGCATCCCCAGCGACCCCGCGCGCAGCACCCGTCGGACGAGGTGGCACAGCACCACGAGCCACGGCTCCTGGTTCCGCGCCAGGTGCCAGTCCCGGTAGGTGCGCACGCACGCATCGGACACCAGCCGGCCGGCCTGGGCGCGTGCCACCCCGAGGTACATCGCGAAGGCGACCAGCTCCTCGATCTCCGCCGGAGAGAACCGCGACTGGAACTCGGCGTCACGCGCCTCCACGACCCGGCTGAAGCGGATGCCCTGTACCCCCACCTCGGCCTCGGCCACCGACGGGAGGACGACCCCGAGCACCACGATCGCGACCCCGAGCGTCAGGGCCGCCGTCCGAGCGTCGGCCAGATCCGGCAGCAGTGCGGGGGCGACCAGGATGCCGACACCGAGCAGCAGCAACGCCAGGCGATCGCCGCGTCGCGTCACGGCGATGCGCACCCGCTGCCACCAGGCCGGCTGCTCGAGGCAGCCCACCTGGGAGGACACGGGCGGGTCGCTCCGCATCACCAGCTCCCATGGTTCGCGGAACAGCAACGGACACGGCAGCGGGGCCGATCCGCCGACAGCCACCACTATCCGCCGGCCCGTCGGCGCTGTCCACCCGTCACCGGCAGCAGCCGAGTGCTCGGCTGCGCGCCCACTCCTCAGCCCGGGGAACTCGCGTGCCGAGCCACGTACCGGTGCGAGGGCTAGGGGGTGGGGGCGTTGTCGCCTCGGTCCGTGTCGCTTACGGTGATCTCCAGCGCCGTCCCGAGGTCGCGCGAGCCGTTCGCCGACGCGGGCTCGGTGACGGTGGACCCGTCGGTACAGGTCCGCCCCGGGCGAGAGCGTGTGACGATGTCATCCCTCGAGATCCACCTCTTCGGGGTCCCCAGGTTGCTCCACGGCGGCAACGGGGAGCGGGTTGCCGATCCGCTCCCACCCGGTACCCGGTCGCTGCTGGGCTACCTGCTGCTCCACCGCCAGCGACCGCATCACCGTGATCTGCTGGCCACGGAGTTCTGGTCCGATGTCGACGACGAGTGCGCCCGGAACCGGTTGCGCACCGCGCTGTGGCGGCTCCGACGTGTCCTGGAGCCTGCAGGTGTGGCGCCGGGGGCCTACCTGATCACCACGCGGCGCGGCGAGGTCCGGTTCAACGACGCCAGCGACTACTCGCTGGATGTCGAGCGGTTCGAGCAGGCCGCCATCGAGGTGACCGAGCGCAGTGTGACGCCCACCACGGCGCAGTTGGCGGCCTTCGAGGCCACCGCTGCGGTGTGTACCAGCGATCTGCTGGAGGGCAGCGACCACCCGTGGCTGGTGTACGAGCGTGAGCGCCTGGCGCAGCTGTACCTCTCGGCGACCGCACGCTGCATGGAGCGCTACGCGGAACTCGGCGCGATCGACGCGGCCATCGCTGCGGGGCAGCGGATCCTGGACCGGGACCCGCTGCGTGAGGAGGTCCACCGCCGGTTGATCGGTCTCTACCGGGAGTCGGGACAGCGCGCCCGTTCCCGGCGTCAGTTCGAGCGGTGCCGCGCGCTGCTGGCTGAGGAGCTCGGGGTGGAACCGCTGCCGGAGACCGTCGCTGCCGTCGCAGCGGTGCAACCGCCCACACCGGCTCCCGGGGTCGAGCGCTCCCTCGAGGCAGCCGTCGCGCAGCTCCTCGACGCCACCCGCGTGCTCGGCGTCGCGATCCAGGAGCTGTCCGAGCTCGCGGCTCGGCTGCAGGAACGCGAGCGCACCTGCTGAACGCGGGGGTCCGTCGTCGTCGCGGGCACGGTGCCGGTGCGGTGCCGGTGTGGTGCCGCCGTCGTCGTAGGTCTGTGGGCCGACGGACACAACGGCTCACACGACGGCTCAGCGCATGGGAACGGCGGTGCAGTGGCGCGACACGACCCGGAGCTGTTCCTGCTCAGGATCTGGGCGGAGTCCCGCGAGCTCCCCGGCGCGTCCAGCGTCTACCGGGGTTGGCTCCAGCACGTGCGCAGCAGCGAGTCCACCTACCTGCGTGACCTGGAGCAGATCGCGCCCTTCGTGGCCCGGTGCCTGGCCGAGCGCGGCGCACTGCCCCCGGGCGGCTTCGCCGATGGCTAGCCGCCGGTGTCCTGCACCCGCCGTGACGTTCCCCACGCGCGCTGGGGGTCCGCGATGAGCGCCGGGCGGGCGGGCTGACCATGGCCACCTACCGCGCCATCGAGGCGACCTGCGACACGGTCGTGGAGTTGCTGGAGGACCACGCACCCCCGGAGCTGCACGACGCCGCGCTGGGCTTCTCCGTGGTGACGCAGACGCAGTTGGCTGCCGGTCCCGGTGCAGGGGTCACCCTGTTCCTGCACCGTGTCCTGCTCGACGGCACCGAGCGGGCGCCCGACGGACGGACGCGGCCCGACGGCCGGCGGCAGGTGCCGCAGCTGCCGGTGCAGCTGCGGTTCATCCTGACCGCCTGGGGCACCGAGCCCTCCCTCCAGCAGTACCTGACGGGTTGGATGATGCGCGTCGTCGCCGATCACCCGGTGCTGCCCGCGGGCCTGCTCAACCGCCGCTACGACGCGGACGCGGAGGTGTTCTGGCCCGACGAGACCGTCGAGCTGATGCCGGCGGCGATCGCGGACGATGAGCTCTACCAGCTGTGGGATCTGATCGGATCCGGGACCTACCAGCTGTCCGTGCCCTACCAGGCACGGGGGATCCGGATCGAGTCCCCGCGCCTGCTCGAGGAGGGCGGGCCGGTGCTGGAGCGGGTGTTCGATTACCACGTGGTCCGGGGGACCTCATGAGCGCCGCCGGGGCCGTGCTGGTCGAGCGACGACGTCACCGCTGTGTCCTCGCCGTGGTGTGCAACGACCTGGTCCTCGATGCCCGGGTGCTCGACGGGCTGCAGCTCGCCGCGTGGCCCCGCTCGGGTGGCCGCACGACCATGGCGGGGCAGACGGGATCGGGCGCCTCCGCCTTCCACGGGCTTCCCGGCATGGGCCCGATCGAGCTGCCGGGTGACGACGATACGACCCTGGAGCCCCGCGGGTTCGGCATCGAGGTGGTGGACCGCCGTGGCCGGTTCGTCGACACCGTGCTCGCGGTGGACGTGCCCCGGGACGGGCTGGTGACCCAGCTCGACTTGTTCGATGGTCCCGGCGACGGCGCCCTCGACGGCCTGCCCGTGCACCTGTTCTCCGCACCGCAGCGCGCCCTGCCCGGTCACGTCGAGGTGGTGCGCGCCAGCGTGGCCGATCGCCACTCGGGTGTGCCCGTGCCGTGGTGCCGTGTCACGGTCACCGTCGATCCCGACGGGCTCGCCCGCAGGGCGAGCGGGGTCGCGGACGCGCGCGGCGAGGTGGTCGTGGTCATCCCCGCTCCGCGTCGCACCGGGGCGGACCGCTCGTGGCCGGTCACCGTCGGTGTCCACCACGACGAAGCGCTGTTGGCGTGGGATCAGGATCCGGCACCCACCTCTCGGCTGCGGCCGGGCGCCCCACTGCCGCCCGCCCTGGACCGGGTGCTCGCGCAGGGGCGCGCGCAGGTGTGGCCGAGCCTCGACGGTCCGGGGCTACCGGCGCTGCACGAGGCGCTGCTCGAGGGCGTCGATCTGGTGCTGCGCACCGCTGGCGACCCGCACGCACGACTGCTGATCGAAGGGGCGTCGGCCTGACGTCCCATGGAGGGAGTTGATCCATGCCTGAGTACCTGGCTCCAGGTGTCTACATCGAGGAGACGAGCTTCCGTCAGAAGACGATCGAGGGCGTGAGCACCAGCACGGCCGGTCTCGTCGGACCGACGCGCTTCGGTCCGATCACTGGGGCACCCGAACTGCTCACCAGCTACTTCGAGTTCGAGCGCATCTACGGCGGCATCGACAGCCTGCGCTTCGGCGAGGACACGATCGCCAACGACCTCGCCCATGCCGTGCGCGGGTTCTTCGAGAACGGCGGGCGTCGGTTGTACGTCTCCCGGGCGTTCACACCGCCCGCGGTGGAGGACCCTCCCGACGATCCCGACGACGGCCGGGCCGGGGCCCTGGCCCCAGGCATCGCCTCGAGGGTGATCGGCGGCGAGGCGGGCAGCGCCGCCGGCCGCCTGCGGGTCAGGGCCCGCCACCCGGGGCGCGCCGGCAACGTGCTCGTCACGTTCGCGATCCGGGTGGGCCCCGACATCCTGGTCGCCGGGTCCGGTGCGGCCCCCACCCGCCTCTCGGGCGCCGCCGCCTTCGACACGGTGCTGGTGGTCGACACCGCGACACCGGCGGAGGGGGACGAGCCCGAGCCACCGGCGCTGTACTGGCTCGAGGACCACCTCGACGACGACCAGCGCACCACCTTCCGGCTGCGCCCCGCCGGCGCGCCACCCGATGACAACGATGAGATGCCGCTGGTCACCGAGCTGACCGACCGCGGCGTCCACGTGGTGACCGTGTCGGTCACCGTCGCACCCATGGGCCGTTCCCTGGACGAGCGGACCTACGAGGACCTGGCTCCCGACCCGCGACACCGCCGTGCGTCACTGCTGGAGGAGTTCGCCGCCGTCCCGGCGCGACGGGCGACGCAGCTGTACGTACCGATCGTGCTCGACGGCAACGGCAACGACGCCGCGCTCAGCGACGGGGTCGCCGTCATGGATCGGATCCTGGCCGAGGCGTCGGGGGCAGCGGCGACCGCGAGCTACATCCAGTCCCGTCTGCTGTCGGTACCCCCGGCAGCGGTGGAGGCGCGGGTCCAGCTGGCCGACGGCAGCGACGGCGGGCGGCCGGATCTCGCGACCTTCGAGGGGCGTGAGGCCGATGACGGCAGCAAGTCGGGTCTGCTCGCCTTCGAGGACCTCGAGGACATCTCGATCCTCGCCGCGCCGGGCTCGACCCGCCGGCGCCCCGGTGGGAGCGGACCCGCCGAGGTGGCGTCGATCCAGCAGGCGTTGCTCTCGCACTGCGAGCGGATGCGGTACCGGATCGCGGTACTGGATCCACCCGACGGTGCGCTCGTCAGCGACATCCGGGCCTACCGGGCACGGATGGACTCGACCCACGCCGCGCTCTACTACCCGTGGATCTCGATCATGGACCCCCTGACCGGACGGGAGATCATCACCCCGCCATCGGGGTTCATCGCCGGTGTCTACGCCCGCAACGATGTGGAGCGCGGCGTCCACAAGTCACCCGCCAACGAGGTGGTCCGGCTGGCGATCGGGTTCGAGCAGTCGATCAACAAGGGCCAGCAGGACGTCCTCAACCCCGAGGGCATCAACTGCCTGCGCGCCTTCGAGGGACGGGGCCTCCGGGTGTGGGGCGCACGCACCATCACCTCCGATCCCGAGTGGCGGTACGTGGCGGTGCGGCGCTACTTCGCCTACCTGCAGCGCTCGATCGACAAGGGGACCCAGTGGGCGGTGTTCGAACCCAACGGCCACGTGCTGTGGAACAAGGTCCGGCGCACCGTCGAGGACTTCCTGTTCAACGAGTGGAGCTCCGGCCACCTGATGGGGGAGACCACCGACGAGGCGTTCTTCGTCACCTGCGACCGCTCGACCATGACCCAGAACGACTTCGACAACGGCCGGCTGATCTGCCTGGTCGGCGTCGCGCCGCTCCGGCCGGCCGAGTTCGTCATCTTCCGTATCGGCCAGAAGACCCTGGACAGCCGGGGGTAGGAGGGAGCTCACCGTGGCGTACCGCGAGAAGCCCTACAGCCAGTTCAACTTCCTCGTCGACATCGGCGGTCCTGCGGCCGACGAGCCCTCGGGTGGGTTCCAGGAGGTCTCCGGTCTCGGCCTGGAGATCAACGTCGCCGAGTACCGGGCGGGCAACAAGAAGGACAACGCGCCCGACAAGATCCCCGGCAGCTACACGGTCCCGGACGTGACCCTCAAGCGCGGCGTGATGGGCGATGACGCCCTGTACAGCTGGCTCGATGACGTCCGCAACGGCCGCTACGAGGCACCGCGCACCGTCACGATCCAGCTGCTCAGCGAGGACCGCCAGACCGTGGCGTCGGTGTGGAAGCTGACGAACGCCTTCCCCTCGACCTACTCGGGTCCCGAGCTCAGCGGTGCCGGGACCGACGTGGCCGTCGAGGAACTCGTCCTGGCGTGTGAGAGCATCGCCATGGAGTTCTAGGGGTGGGGATCGCCACCGCGCAGCGACGGCCACGGATCACCTTCGAGGTGATCCCGCCACCGCTCGCCGACAGCCTGCCACGCATGGACGTGGCGGGTTTCGTCGGCGTGGCGACCACGGGGCCCATCGACGTCCCCGTCCTGGTGGAGGATGTCACCCGCTACCGCGAGGTGTTCGGGACCGATCCGGTCCTGGCCCGCGACCCGGCCACCGGCCGTGATCGCCTCGCCCACCTCGGTCCGGCCGTCGAGGCGTTCCTGCACAACGGCGGACGCCGCTGCTGGGTCGTCCGGGTCGCGGGGGACGACGCGGTGGCCACGGCCTTCGAGGTGCCGGGCCTCGTGTACGCGGTGGACGGTGCGTGGCAGACACCGAGGTTGTGGGCCCGCTCGCGGGGCACCGGGTTCGACCACGTGCGGCTCGCGGCGTCCCTGGCCGCGGACGCGTTGCCGGCGATCACCCGCATCGATGCGCAGCGGCTCCTGCTGGCCGCTCGCGCCACCCTGGTCCCGGGGGACCTGCTGCGCGGCAGCAACGTCCGGGACGGGCGTCGGCGGTTGCTGGTGGTCGCCGCCACAGAGGTCGTCAACGGGGCCACCGCCTGCACCTGGGACCGGGCATGGCGGGTCACGGACGACCCGGATCCCGGGGTCGCGTTCACCCCGGAGGACGCACCCTTCGACACCCCGGGCGACTGGGTCGTCGAACGCGTGACGCTGACCCTGGGCGTCATCGATGGACAGCACCTCGTCGCCCGGCTCGCGGGGCTCGGATGCGATCCTCGTCACCCACGTTTCGCCGGTGCCCTGCCCGACGACCAGGTGCTGTTCGCAGCCCTGCTGCCTGGAGGCCGACCCGGCGCCGGGGGGACGACGGCGGCGACGCCGGCCGTGGCGGCGCTGTGGGACGAGGTCGGCTCGCCGCGCTTCCCCCTCGCCGCTGCCGCCGGGCCGGCCCAG
>SKTN01000428.1 GCA_007117945.1 Nitriliruptoraceae bacterium
CCTGCAGCCCGTCGATCCCCACTGGCCCGGTGCCACCCCGCCGGCCGACACCACCTTCACGGGCAACCACGACCAGGCCACCGCCGCGGCCACCCCCGACGAGCGTGCCGCGGGCGTGGAGGCCTTCGTCACCGCCGGGCCACAGCTGCGGGCCGCCGGTTACCTCGACTCGGAGGCCTCCTGGGTGGCCTTCGCCTCCACCGCGGGCCAGCGCGTCGCCGGCTCCACCACCCGCGCCACGGTGGACGGCATCCACCAGACCGACACCTCGGCGGGCAGCGCCCACCAGACCTCGGTGCGACTCGCGGACCTCGACGCGGGTGCGGCCGGGGCCCTGGCCGCCGACCGGGCGCGGCGCTCCGCGAGCTTCCTCGACATCGAGCCCGGCGCCTACCCCGTCGTGCTCGGCCCCGAGGCCGTGGCCACGATCCTGACCTTCCTGGCCGTCTACGGCTGCAACGCGAAGTCCTTCCTCGAGGGTGGGTCCTTCGCCGAGCTCGACGCGCAGCAGTTCGATCCGGCCATCACCGTGTGGCAGGACCCCACCGACCCCCGCGCGATCGGGCTGCCCTTCGACGGTGAGGGCACCCCGCGGCAGCGTTTCCCCCTGATCGAGGCGGGCGTGACCCGGACCCTGGCCCACGACCGGCGCACCGCCAAGCGGGCCGGCACGACCTCCAACGGCAGCGCGGTCCCCGGTGCCGAGGCCTTCGGTGCCGTGCCGACCAACGTGGTGATGGCCGGGGGCGACACCCCCGCGGCGGAGCTCGTCGCCGGCATCGACCGGGGGCTGCTCATCACCCAGTTCCACTACGTGCGGGTGCTGGAGCCCAAGACCGTCACCGCCACGGGCCTGACCCGCAACGGCACCTTCCTGATCGAGGACGGCGAGGTGGCGGGTGCCGTGGGCAACCTCAGGTTCACCCAGGGGTTCGTCGCCGCGCTGGCCACCGGGCAGGTGCGCGGGCTCGGCGACGACCAGCGCTACGCCGACGGCGAGTTCGGCGCCGGCATGGTCATCGCACCGAGCCTGGCGCTGGAGAGCTGGAACTTCACCGGTGGCGCGAAGGGCTGAACCATGGACGCGGCACAGGCCGAGGAGCCGGGAGGCGGCGCGGACGGCACCGACCCGCGGCGCGGTGACGCCGAGGTGGCCCGCGACCACCTCGATGCGTTGCCCGTCGCGGTGGAACTGCGCGACGCCCGGCGACGGCTGGTGCACGCGAACCCCGCGGCCCGGGTGCTGGCCGAGGAGCTCGGAGGCG
The DNA here is from genome assembly GCA_007117945.1 of Nitriliruptoraceae bacterium. Taxonomy (GTDB): domain Bacteria; phylum Actinomycetota; class Nitriliruptoria; order Nitriliruptorales; family Nitriliruptoraceae; genus T1Sed10-7. The sequence continues at coordinate 1,266 of SKTN01000428.1, forward strand.
ATGTCCTCGCGGCCACGGGTGCAGCGCCCGTGGACGCCTGCCTCGAAGACGGACAGCCCCACGTCGCGACGGTGGAGGTGCCGCCCGCCGGCGACGACACCGCGGGCGTCGTGGACGCTGCCGACGCCGCAGGCGCTGCCGACGCCGCAGGCGCTGCCGACGCCGCGGACGGCGCCGAGGCCGCAGCCGCCGCAGAGGCCGGATCGCGCTGGTTCGACGTCCACGCGCACCCGACGACGCTGGCCGATGGCAGCGGCGGGGTGCTCGTGACCTCGCTGGAGGTCACCGTGGAACACGCCCTCGAGGAGCAACTGCGCCTCGCGGCCCTCCACGACCCCCTCACCGGCCTGCCGAACCGCCAGTTGCTCGCGGTGCGCTTCGCCCAGGCCCGGTCGTGGGCGGCCCGGGCCGGCAACCACATCGGGCTGGTCTACCTCGACCTCGACCGCTTCAAGGTGATCAACGACGTCCACGGCCACGGTGCCGGGGACCGGTTCCTGCGCGAGTTCGGGAGCCGCCTGCAGGCGACCACCCGCAGCGCCGACACCGCAGCCCGTGTCGGTGGTGACGAGTTCGTCGTGCTGTGCACCCACCTCGACGGCGCGCTGAGCCTGCAGACCGCGGCCAGCCGCATCGCCAACGCCGTCGACGGCACGGTGGTGCTCGACGGGCGCCGGGCCACCGTGGGCGCCAGCGTCGGGTGGGTGCTGGTCGGACGGGACATGGATCTCGACACCGCACTGAACCAGGCCGACACGGCGATGTACCGCGACAAGGCCCGCCGCAGCGCCACCTGACACCCGCTCGACACGCGCCGCGACCGCGACCACCCCGCTGACCGTTCAACGGTGACCGGTCACCGCCCGCCGGCCCACGCCGACCGGTGGACGCAGACCGACGGCACCGCGGCCCACCGGGTGCCTATGCTGCGTTCCGGCATCGGCCGACCGCCCGGGAGAGCGGGCGGTGCGGCCGATGCCGGTGCGCGACGCACCGGCCACCTCGGCGTGGCCGTCATCGCGGCCGCAGCACCACACGTTCCGCACCGAGCACCGAGCACCGAGCACCCAGCACCACGCACCGAGCACCACGCACCCAGGACCGACCACGACCGGGAGCACGGCAGACCTATGGCATCCGAGGCGATCGAGGACCTGCTCAGCGAGGGCCGCACCTTCCCCCCACCCGAGGCGTTCAAGGCCGACGCCCTGGTGCGGGATGCGGAGATCTACGACGAGGCGAACGCCGACCGGCTCGGCTTCTGGGCCCGCCAGGCCGCCGAGCTCGACTGGTTCACCGAGTGGGAGGAGATCCTCGAGTGGGAGACGCCCTACGCGAAGTGGTTCGTCGGCGGCACCCTGAACGTCAGCCACAACTGCCTCGACCGCCACGTCGACGGCGGCCACGGTGACCAGGTCGCCTTCCACTGGGAGGGCGAGCCCGGTGACACGCGCACCATCACCTACGCCGACCTGCTCGACGAGGTGCAACGGGCCGCCAACGCGCTGAAGGCGCTCGGTGTGGGCAAGGGCGACCGGGTCGCGGTCTACCTGCCGATGATCCCCGAGCTCGCCGTGACGATGCTGGCCTGCGCACGGATCGGCGCCGTGCACTCCGTGGTGTTCGGCGGGTTCTCCGCCAACGCCCTGCGTGACCGGATCAACGACTCCGACTGCAAGGTCCTGGTCACCGCCGACGGCGGCTGGCGCCGCGGCTCCGTCGCACCGCTCAAGCCGGCCGCCGACGAGGCCGTCGCCGAGACCCCCACGATCGAGCACGTGCTGGTGGTCAAGCGCGGCGAGAACGACGTCGAGATGGTCGAGGGCCGTGACCTGTGGTGGCACGAGGTCGTGGACACCGCCGCAGCTGACTGCCCCGCCGAGCCGATGGACAGCGAGGATCTGCTCTACATCCTCTACACCTCGGGCACCACGGGGAAGCCCAAGGGCATCATGCACTCCACCGGCGGCTACCTGACCCAGGTGGCCTTCACCCACCGCTACGTCTTCGACCTCAAGCCCGACAGCGACGTGTACTGGTGCGCCGCCGACATCGGCTGGGTCACCGGCCACAGCTACATCGTCTACGGGCCCCTGGCCAACCGCGCCACCTCGGTGATGTACGAGGGCGTGCCCAACCACCCCGACGAGGGGCGGTTCTGGGACATCGTGGACCGCTACGGCGTCACCCAGCTCTACACCGCACCCACCGCCATCCGCGCCTTCATGAAGTGGGGCGACGAGCACCCCGGATCGCGGGACCTGTCCAGCCTGCGTCTGCTCGGCACCGTCGGCGAGCCCATCAACCCCGAGGCCTGGGTCTGGTACCACGAGGTCATCGGGGGTGGGCGCTGCCCGATCGTGGACACCTGGTGGCAGACCGAGACCGGCGGGATGATGATCACCCCGCTGCCGGGCGCGACCACCACCAAGCCCGGCTCAGCGACCTTCCCCCTGCCCGGCATCTCCGCGACCATCGTGGATGACATGGGCGAGGAGGTCGGGGTCCCCGGCGGCGGGTACCTGGTGCTGGACCAGCCGTGGCCCTCGATGCTGCGGGGGATCTGGGGGGACCCGGCCCGTTACGAGCAGACCTACTGGTCCCGGTTCCCCGGCCGCTACTTCGCCGGTGACGGCGCCAAGCGGGACGAGGACGGCTACTTCTGGCTGCTCGGCCGGGTCGACGACGTGATGAACGTCTCCGGCCACCGGCTCTCCACCACGGAGATCGAGTCGGCGCTGGTCTCCCACCCCGCGGTGGCCGAGGCAGCGGTGGTCGGCCGGGCCGACGCCCAGACCGGCCAGGCGATCGCGGCCTTCGTCACCCCGCGCAGCGGCTACGAGGGCGGCGAGGAGCTCGGCGTCGAGCTGCGGAACCACGTGGCGAAGATGATCTCCCCCATCGCCAAGCCCGCGTCCCTGCTGTTCACCCACGACCTGCCCAAGACCCGGTCGGGCAAGATCATGCGGCGCCTGCTCAAGGACATCGCCGAGGACAAGCAGCTCGGCGACACCACCACCCTGGCGGACGCCGGCGTGGTCGACTCGATCAAGGACCGCTACCTGTCCGGGGGCGGCGACGGCTGAACCAGCCTCAGCCTGCCCGTCCCCCACCCCGACGCACCGTCCCCTGACCACGGCGTTGCTGCGATCCGGTTCCGTCCGTGCCCCGTCACGGCCATGGCCGGACGCAGCCTGCACCCGCGCCCCAACCGCTCCACGGGCCTCGCCACGGCCACCACCGGTCGGCACGGCTGCGGGTGCCGCGGTGCACGCCAAGGGCACTACCGTCGAGGTGCTGCGCCGATCGACGCCCGGGTGGTCGGCCGCGGTGGAGTGCAGGATGTCGAGAGGCGGGATGACCCCACCCGCGGCCGGCGGCGGCGCGGTGCCCCGGGCGGGGCGCCGTGCGGTGACCCTGGCCTTCCTGGCCAACGGGTTGGCGGTCGCCTCCTTCCTCGTGCGGATCCCCGATGTGCGGGACATGCTCGCCCTGCGGGAGGCCGCCCTCGGCTTCGTGCTGGCGGGCCTGGCCGTGGGTGTGGTGCTCGGCCTGGTGGTGTCCGGGGTGGTCGCGGCCCGGCTCGGCAGCCGACGGCTGACCTTCATCGGCGCCGTGACCAGCGTCGTCCTGCTCCCGCTGACCGGACTCGCCCCGAGCGCCGCGGTGCTGGTCGTGCTGCTGGTGGCGATCGGCCTGGGCGGGGCCATGATGGACGTCGGCATGAACGCCCAGGGGGTGGGCGTCGAGCGGGCCTACGGACGCTCCATCATGCTGGGCTTCCACGGTGCCTGGAGCGTCGGTGCGCTGCTGGCGGCCAGCATCGGCTCCCTGGCTATGGGCGCCGGGGTGTCCGTCGGCGCCCACCTCGCCGCTATCTCCGTGGTGCTGGCCGTCCTCGTGCTGCTGGCTGCGCCGAACCTGCGGGTGGAGGACCGCATCGCGGCTCCGGCCGGACCACGCTTCGCGCTGCCAAGCGGCCCCCTGCTGCCCCTGGCGGGCATCGCCTTCGCCGCCGCGCTGGGGGAGGCCACGGTGTCCGACTGGAGCGGTATCCACCTGGCCGACGAACTACGGGTGGAGCCGGGCCGGGTCGGCTGGGGCTTCGTGGCCTCGACGGCGGCGATGACCGCGATCCGGCTGACCGGCGACCGCATCGTGCGTCGGGTCGGCGCGCAGCGGGTCGTGATCACGGGCGGCGCACTGGCGACGGCCGGCTACCTCACCATCGCCGTCAGCGACGTGCTGGCGCTGACGCTGCTGGGGTTCGCCGCGGTGGGGGGTGGCCTCGGCGTGACGGTGCCCCTGGTCTTCGCGGCGGCCGGCAGCCGCGCCGACTCCCCGGGAGCGGGGGTCGCCGCCGTGGCGACGGTGGGCTACTTCGCCTTCGTGATCGGCCCCCCGGTGGTCGGGCTCGTCGCCGACCTGACGGGGCTGCGGGTCTCCTTCACCCTCGTGGCCGCCGTGATCGGTGTGATCACCCTGCGTCGCCACCCGCAGCTGGCCCCGGTCCACCTCGACGTCAGCGCTGCTCGCGACTGACGCCCGCAGGCCCCGACCCCGGCGCCTCCCGACAGCAGCGCGGCCGGCTCACTGGTCCACCGACACCATCGCCACCTCGACGTGGACGAGCCCGGGCGGGGCCGCAAGCACCTCGACGATGCGGTCGGCGACCTGCTCGGGTGGCAGGCCCACCTCCTCACCCTTGCGGCCGAGCTGCCGTGCTGCGTCGGTGTCCTGGCCCTCGAAGATCCCCGTGCGCACGAAGCCGGGGGCGATGACCGACACCCGCACCCCGTCGTCACCGACCTCGCTGCGCAGCGCGCCGGACAGCGCGTGCACCGCGGCCTTGGAGGCGGCGTACACCCCCATGGCCGGGGACCCGACACGGCGGCCCGACATCGAGGACACGTTCACGACGTCACCGGCCCGCACCAGCCGACCGTGCTCGTCGCGTTCCACCGCCGCGGTCAGGTGGGGCAACGCGGCCTGGGTGACGTGGAGCAACCCACGGACGTTGACGTCGAGCATCAGTTGCCAGTCGGCGGGCGGCGTGGAGGCGACGGGTCCGGGCCGCGCGATGCCGGCGGCGTTGATGACCGCGTCGAGGCCGCCGAGCTGTTCGGCTGCCGCATCGACGACAGCCCTGGCGGCCTCGGCATCGACCACGTCAGCGTCCGCGACCACCACGGTGGGTCCCTCGGCGCCGACCGTGTCGGGCGCGTCGGCCGGGAGCCCAGCCCGGGCGGGGCCGTCGTCCTCAGCCGCGTCCTCGGCACCTGCCGCGGCTCCGGGGCCGCGCTCACCGCCGCCGGTTCCTGGCACGGCCGGCGCCGCCGGTGCGACCGGCGTGAGCGCCCGGAGCTCGGTGGCCAGCTCCTCGAGCCGGGCCTGTGACCTGGCGACCAGCGCGACGCGGCCACCGGCGGCCACGATCGCGCGGGCGGTCGCCGCACCGATGCCGGCGGATGCCCCGGTGACGAGCACGCGGCGCCCCGTCAGTGGCCGATCGGTCGTCGGCTGACCCACGGCAGCGTCGTGTGGCGACATGGCTTCACTCCTTCTCGGGCCGTCATCCGGCGGCGGGCCGGGTCACGGTGCGTGCACCGTACGAGCCCTGAGGGCAGATACCAGCAGGCCCGCTCCCGGTCGGCCACGGCCGAGCCGGTCCGCCCACCGGCACGGGCCCGGCCCGGCCCGGGTGCACCCGTCCACGGCCAGCCACCACACGCGGCGGTGGGCCCAAGAGTGGAGGATCGCGGCGGTATACCGCCGCGATCCTCCACTCTTGCCGGCCAGGCCCCCCAGCCAGCACTCACCGCCGCCGCGACAGCAGCTTCTCCCGGTACTGGTCGGTGACGAGCAGCACGGCCGTGGTGGTGAACACCCCCACGATCGTCAGCGCCATACCCAGCGAGCGCTTGCCCTGCTCGAACTCGCGGAAGATGTAGGTGGAGAGCACGTCCACGTTCGGCGGCCGGACCAGCAGGGAGCCGACCAGCTCCCGCATGGAGATGGAGAAGGCCATGATCCATCCGGCGAGGATCCCCGGCGCGATGAGCGGCAGCAGGATCCGGCGGGTCCGGAACCACCAGGAGCCGCCGGCGACCTGGGCCGCCTCGAACAGCGTCGTGCCGAGCTGGCCGTAGACCGCCTTGACGTTCTGGACGCTGAAGGGCACGTAGAGCACCACGTAGGTCAGGATCAGCATCCACACCGTGTTGTAGATCGGTACCGGCTGCCACACCGCGTTCCACAGGAAGATCAGGCCGACGACCACCACGATCGCCGGGACCATGTCCGGCGCGAGCGCCAGGAAGTCCACGGACCGCGCCCCCGGACCGCGGCGGCGGACCGTCAGCAGGGCGACCATCACCCCGATGATCGCGGTGATGGTGGCGGCGATCAGTGCGAACCGGAAGCTGTTGCCGAGCGCCGTCAACGCCCCGCTGCGCGCGTCGAAGAGCACCTGGAAGTTGACCAGCGTCAGGTTGGACCAGGTCACCCCCGCCGACTCCAGCCGGGTGAAGGCCGAGGCGAACACCGTCAGGTACGGGATCACGATCGACAGCAGGAACACCACCGCGACCACGGCCCAGGCGACCGGCCGCCACCGCCCCAGCGGGATCGTGGCCCGCTTGGTCGCCCGCCCCGACAGGGCCCGGTCGTTGCGCCGCGAGACGAACCACTGCTGGAAGAACCAGGCCCCGATCCCGATCGACATCAGCACGCTGGACAGCGCGGCGGCAGCGCCGAAGTCGATGGGGAAGATCGAGGTGTTCTGGTAGATCTCGGCGACCAGGACGATGAACCCGATCCGGTTGCCGAGCGTGATCGGCGTGCCGAACTCCCCCGCGGACTTGATGAACACCAGCAGGATGCCCATCGAGTACCCGCTCAGCAGCAGGGGCACGATGATGCGCCGCAGGCGGTAGCGGAACCCTCCGCCGTGCACCGCCCCCGCCTCGTCGGGGCTCGCACCGATGTTGTCCAGGGAGTTGCGCAGGATCAGGTAGAGGAACGGGAACAGGTTGCAGCTCATCACCATCGCCATGCCGACGGGGGTGAAGAACGCGTCCTGCAGGACCCCTGCTACCCCCTCCCCGACCAACTGCTCGAGGTAGCCACGACGCCGCATGAAGATGGTCCACGCGATCGCGTTGATGTAGGGCGGGGTCATGAAGGGCACGATGATCGCGATGTCGATCCACCGGTGCCGGCGCAGGTCGGTCATCGACATCAGGAACGCCAGCGGCGCGGCGAACAGCGTCGAGCCGAGGCACACCAGCACCCCGAGCAGCACGGTGTTCCAGATGATGCGCACGCTGGCGCCGGCGGTGAGGGTGTCCACCGCCTCCCCGGGTGCGAAGGTGCCCTCGGGCGCCAGCGCCCGCAGCAGGACCATCAGCAAGGGTGCCGCCACCAGCACCGAGAGCAGTGCAAGAGCACCGAGGTTACGCCCGAGCTCACGCCCGAGGCGCCCGCGACGCGTCGGCCGCCCGGACCGCGGAGGCACTGGCGTTCCCTCCGGGTCCGGCAGCTGCTGCGCGGGCGTCGTCGCGGTGGCCATCGTCAGCGGATGAACCGGGACACGAACTCGGCCAGCAGGTCGTCACCG
>SKTN01000275.1 GCA_007117945.1 Nitriliruptoraceae bacterium
CGAAGATCACGTAGGCGTTGGACTTCAGCCCGGCCCGGTCCCGGTCGGCGCTGACGACCGCGATGATCTCGAAGTACTTCGGCAGCGCGTGGTCGACGTAGAACAGCGCGACCGCGTCCTCGTCGCGGACACCCTCGTTGCTGTAGCGCTCGTTGCTGAGCGTCCAGGTGCCGCTGTCCGGGGCGAAGGAGCCGGCGACCGTCTGGGTGTCGGTGAAGTCCTGGCTGCGGACGATGTCGCGCGGCCCGCCCATGTTGCCCGGGTGCGGCTGCGACGGCGCGCCGGTCTGGTCGGTCCAGTAGGGGTCCCGCTGGGTGACCATGCCCAGCTCGCCGTACAACGGATCGTCCGGGGTGCCGGACCCATCGGCGGCAGCCACATCGACCAGGAAGGCCTGGAGGTGGGGGCTGACCTGCCGGCTGATCGTGAAGGCACCGAAGGGGCTGAAGGGCACGATGTAGGTGTTGAAGGACCCGACCCAGTCGATCAGCCGGTCACCGCCGCTGTCGGCGATCAGGATCGAGCGGTCCGCACCGCCGTAGGCCATGTCGAAGTTGTCGGTCGAGAGCTCCTCCGGCGGCGAGTCGTTCAGGCCGCCGCCCGTGTTGTGGTCGCCGACGGCGTTGATCACCACGCGACCCCAACCGCCGTACATCCGGTCGCGGCCGGGTCCGCCGACGATCCAGTCGTTGCCGCCGCCACCGAAGATCGCGTTCTCGCCGCCACCCCAGACCTCGCCCTGCGGGACCGTCTGGCCGGTGCGGTCGTCGTCGACGTCGAGGTACTGGCTGAAGTTCAGGAGGAAGTCGACGCAGCGACCGTCCTCCGCGGTCTCGAGCCCTGACGGGTCGGTGATGACCCTCGCCCCGGGATCGTTGGCGGGGAGGCAGTTGCCGTCCTCGTCGAGCACCCAGGCGTCGGCGGCGTCGTTCCAGCGGAGCATGATGCGCTGGAGGGGGAGGAACTCGTTGAACCAGGGGAAGACGCCCGACGCCGGGGTGAACCCGAGGACACCGTGGGGATCGGTGCGGAACCCGGTCCCGTAGATCGCCTCGAGCACCGCCCACGGGTCCGCCTGGTAGTACAGCGGCAGCGCCGCGGTCCCGGAGATGGCGTCGTCGCCCTCGCCGCCGTGGATCGCGTTGCTGCCGCCGCCACCGAAGATGATGTCGTTGCCGCCGACGTTGAAGGTCTCCACGGTCTGCGAACCACCGCCACCGTCCTGGACCGACAGTTGGAACGCCACCCGGTGGTGGATGCGGCCGGTGACGTGCACCGTCTGCTCCTGGAGACGTCCGGGCGTGCTGAGGGTCTGCGGGGTGTTCGCGGTGAGCAGGCCGTACAACGGCTCGGTCCACCCGTTGCGGCTGGTGAAGATGCGCCCGTCGTCGCCGAGGATGCCGTCGTCGCCGGTACCGCCGTGGATCCAGTCGTGGCCCTCGCCGCCGATCAGGTGGTCGGTGCCGGGGCCGCCGAAGATCACGTTGTCGCCGGTCATGCCGTAGACGATGTTGTTCCCGGTCTCGGTGAAGATCCGGTCGCCGGCCCCGCGGTTGGTGGGCTGGGCGTTGTCGACCCAGGTCGGATCCTGGGGGTGGTGCCCGGCGCCGCGGTCGCTGCTCCAGTACGTGTCGCCACCCGTGGGCGAGTAGTCGAGCAGCTCCACGGCCCGCGGCACGACCCGCAGCAGGTTCTCGCACTCGCCTGCGCGCGGGGTCGTGCCGTCCGCCGCGAAGCAGTCGTGGTTGAAGGTCAGGTACTCGCCATCCTGTGGCGCGGTCAGGAAGGCGTCGAACCACGGGTCACCGGCACTGGGCAGCAGGTCGGCGTCGTAGACGATCCGGTAGATGTTGCCGTTGTCGCCCAGGATCACGTCGGCATCACGTGCGTGGGGCGCAGCGTGGTCCAGGTGCTGCTGGTCGCGGGCCCAGTGCTCGGCGTTGCCGCCGAAGATCGTGTTGGCACCGCTCGGCCGCTGCGTCGTGGTGTCCAGCCCGAAGAGGCTGGAGCTGCCACCGATGATGTCGTCCTGCCCGAGCCCGCCGAAGATCAGGTCGTGGCCCCCGCCACCCTCGATGTAGTCGTCGCCGTCGAGGTCGGTGTCCACCAGGGGCACGACGTAGGCGCGGTAGGTACGGCCCTGCCACGCGAAGCCGGTGACCGCGCCCTCCGCGTCGCGGACGAGATCGACGAGCACGGTCAGGTCGTCGAGCGCGCCCGAGTCGACCAGCTCATCCCACTCGGCGGCGAACACGACCCGGCCGTCACCGTGGAGGATGTCGTCGCCGAGCTGACCGAAGACCTTGTCGTCGCCGCCGCCCCCGGCGATCACGTCGTGGCCGTAGTGGACGGCCTCGGTGGCATCCGCATGGTCGTAGAGGGCGATGTGCCGGAGCAACCGCCCATCGGGGTGGGCCTGCTCGCGGTCGTCCACCCCGTCGTAGAGGGTGCTGCCAGCGAGCGTGCGGATCCTCGCCGACACCGCGGAGTGCGTGCGCAGGATCAGGGCGTTGTCGCCGGCGATGACGTCGTTGCCGAGGCCACCGTCGATGACGTTGTTGCCGGCGTGGCCACCCGCCACGTTGTGGCCACCGATGATGTCGTCGTCGCCGTCACCACCGAACAGCACGTCGTCGCCCTGCCCGCCGATGATGATGTTCTCGCCGGGCTCGCCGCTGGTCTGCGGCAGCGCGAACCATCCCAGGGGATCGTCGACGCCGATCAGGGTGAGGTCGAAGCGGGCGTGATCGGCGAACACCACGTCGTCGCCGCCATCAGGGCTGGTGGTGTCGATGGACACGAACCGGAAGGGATGCTCGGCCGGATCCTCCCACAGGGGCAGCTGCGCCAGGTCCAGGATGCCGCCGACCCAGCCGAAGTCGCCGAAGATCAGGTCGTTGCCTGACCCACCGGCGATGACGTCACCGGCGGCGCCACCGAGGATCAGGTCGTTGCCGTCACCGCCGACGATGCGGTTGCCCGAGCCGGGCTGCGTGCCGCTGCTGCTGCCGACGGTGGTGTCGACGGTGAGTGCGACGTTCGGCACCAGGTAGCCGCCGTCGGGGCCGATCCTTGCACGTGTCTCGTCGGGGATGTCGTGGTCGGGCAGCTCGAGGTGCTGTGCGTCGGCGGCTCCGCCCAGCACGATGTCGAACCCGGTGACGTCGTCGCCGGCGGGGGCGAGGAAGTAGACGCGTCCGTCGTCACCGATCAGGACGTCGTCGGCACTGCCGCCGCGCAGGTGGTCCTGGCCGTCGCCACCGAACAGGTACAGCGGCAGCGTGGAGGTGGCACCGTCGATGACGTCGTCGCCGTCCTCGCCCTTGACGACCAGCATCCGCCCGGGGGTGTCCGCCACCCCGATCGTGACGGTGTCATCGCCCCCGCCGGCGAACAGGGTGGTGACGGTGGCGTCGAACGGCGCGTCCTGCGTGCCGGCCAGCGTGGAGGTGATCAGGAACACGTCGTCGCCGAGACCGCCGTAGAGGTTGATACCGCGACCGAACAGGCCGACGTCGTGGTGGCGGGTCCAGGCCCCCTGGCCCGCCAGGTCGCCGTCGGTGGCTCGGTAGGTGATGTCGCCGGAAGCCCACCCAGTGATGGCGGTGTCGGTGATGGTGACGTCGCTCCTGCCCTCCTCGGAGGCACGGTCGCTGACGCTCAACGTGCTGCTGCCCGTCGAGGTGTCGATGTGGAGGTCGCCGGCGATGCGGTCGAGGGTCCCCTGGAACTCGAGGTCGTCGACCACCACGGTGCCGTGCAGGATCAGCTCGTGGAGCGCCTCGAGATCCTGGGTGATCGTCCCGTCGAGGAGCACGTCGAGGAGGCCGAGGTCCGCGGCGTCCGAGACGTACACGAGGTCGTCACCGGGGCCGGTGTCGAGGTACGTCGTCGCGGAGGTCCCCCGGACGTTGAACCGGTCGTCACCCTCACCCAGATCGATGTGCAGCTCGGCGAGGTCGTAGTAGTTGATGCCGTCCACACGGCGCTGCACGGTCGCGGTCCCGTCCGTGCCCACCGCCGACAGGGTCGGCCCGCGGTCACCGGCGAGCTCGCCGTGGAAGCCGACCAGCAGGTCACCGGCGTGCTCGAAGACGAACACGCTCTGGGCGCAGCGGCTCCGGCCCTCCGCACCGCACACGGCCGGATCGGGGAACAGCAGGCCCTGCAGTAGGCCCTCCAGCTCGGACGCCGACACGCCTGCGTCGATGTCGTCCAGCGTCACGCTCGTCTGGTCGGGGAGCTCGAGGGTCACGGTGAAGGAGGTGGTCGTGGCCCCGAGGGTGATCGAGTACAGCCCATCGATCACGCTGCGGGCCAGCATCGACAGGCCCGTCAGCGTCGTCTGGGTCAGGGTGCCGAGCTCGTCGACCGTGGAGCCGGTGTCGTCGACGTAGGCGGTGTTGTCACCGCCCCCACCGGCGAGCAGCAGCAGGGCTTCGAGGTGGTCGAGCAGCCGCTCGGGGTTGCGGACCACGAAGGTGTCGTCGCCGTCGCCGCCGAGGATGCGGGTGTGACCCTCGATCGTCTGGATATCGAAGGTGTCGTCGCCCGGACCACCGAAGATGCTGGTCGTGCCCTGGTGGGTGCTGTCGACCGTGAACGTGTCGTCACCGGAGCCGAGGTGGATGTTGAGGACCTCGAGGCCTGCGTAGGTGATGCCGCCGGGGAACGCCCGACCGGCGATGACCAGGTCGTCGCCCATACCGAGGCCGGTGATGCGCGCGTCGGTGAGGGTGCCCGTCTGGTCGGCGACGCTGTCGAGGTCGAAGACGTTGAGGGTGTCGACCTGGTGCTCTTCGATCACCTCGAGGGCGGGATCGCTGAACTCGTCCAGTCCGCCGTGGGACTCACCCGGCAGCAGCACCGGTTCGGGGATCGTCCGATCGGCGTCGGGATCGATGCCGCCCTCGATGAACAGCGGCCCCTGGATGCGGTGCAGACGACGCTCGAGGTCGGGGAAGGCGACGATGCCGCGGCCGTTGACGACGTCGTCGTCGATGGCACGGACGTGGATGGTGCGGGCGGTGTCCCAGTTGGTCTGATCGAAGGTCACCGCCACGCTGCTGGCCCAGACCTGGCCGTCGAGGCTGACCTCGAGCCGGACGTCCTCGCGCAGTACGTCGTCCGCACCATCCGTGCCACGCAGCAGCGTCGGCGTGTCCTGCGGGACGATGTCCACGGTGATCGTGGCACCGCCGGCCGGGGCCGTGGTGAGCACGACCTCGTAGGTGTCGGTCGCGCCGCCCTCGATCACCTGGGTCCGGCCGTCGGTCTCCGTGATGAGGACGCCGGGGGTGTCGTTGTCGGCGATGCGCACGTTGACCCGGTCGATGGTGAGCCCGGGCAGGTCGATGACGGAGAAGTCGTCGCCGGCCTGCAGATCGGCGAGCCCACTGACCAGGACGATCTGCTCCCCCGTGTTGGAGGCGATGGTGCGGAACTGACCCTCCGCGTCACCGGAGAGGATCCTGATCGTGGCGCCCGTGAGCCCGCCGCGTGCCGTCGGCAGGGTGACGCCGCTGACCTGGAGAGTGAGGCCGTCGGGATCCACGGTGTCGACCGTGCCGGTGATGACCTCATCCACGACCGGGCCGGTGTAGCCCGTGATGACGTAGCTGCTCGTGTCGTCAGGTCGCACGTCCCAGCCACCCTGGACCCGCAGCTCGTCGGCGGTGTTGGAACGGATGGAGCGCTGCTGCCCGGCGCCGGTGCCTGCGACGATGCGGACCGTGTAGCCGGCGAGGTCCAGGCCCGCGAAGCCGCCGGGCGCCTGCAGGCGGTCGCTCAGCACCGAGAGAGCGTCGACGTCGCCCTCGATGGTGTCGCTGCTGGTGACGGTGTGGCGGATGTCGCTGAAGTGGAAGCCCTCGACCACATCGTCGTCGACGGCGTCGACCAGGACCGTGACCGGAGCCCAGTCGGTGGGCGTGAAGTGGACCTCCAGCGTGCCCTCGCAGGCGGTGGTACCCGAACCATCCTCCGGGGTCACGCACAGTTGGCCGTCGAGGTGCAGGGTGACGGTCACGTCCGCGAGCGGGGCCCGCGTCAGGCCGATCGTGTACTCGTCGCCGGGGCCGCCCTCGGTGACCTGGGTCTGGTGGCCGGTCTCGCGGATCGTGACACCCACCGCGTCGTTGTCGATGATGCGGACCTGGACGTTGGGGACCTGCAGACCGTCGTAGTTGCCGCCCTGCACGAGGTGGCGGATCGCGGCGAACCGTTCCCCCTCGGCTGCGGCATCGTCGATCGCCTTGACCGTCACCGTGCGCGCTGCCTGCCAGTCCCCAGGGGTGAAGATCAGGGTCACGGCGTCGGCGAAGCTGGAACCGTCGGCGGACACCAGGACGCTGCCCGCACCGATCTGCTGGTCCGTCGAGGAGGCCGCCGGCGCGGCGACGGTGATGCGCACCTCGTCGGTGGGCCGTGTGGTCAGGGTGATCGTGTAGGTCGCGGTGGTCTCGCCGTCCTCGTGGACGACGAGCTGCCCACCGGTCTCGGTGATCGCGATGGCAGGCTGGTCGTTGTCGACCACGTCGGCGGCGATGCCGTCGACGAACAGCTCGTCCCAGCCGGCGCAGTCCGTCGGATCGGCCGACTGGCAGCTGACGAGGTGCCTGATCAGCCCGGTGTGGCCACGCAGGTCGTCTGCCTGGACCCACAGGACGTCCTCGCCGTCGATGTCGGAGACGTGACCGCCGACGTTGACGGTGTCGCTGCCGAGCCCACCGAAGATCCGGGTCTCGACCTCCGGGTGGGTGCTGAGCACCCAGAAGGTGTCGTCGCCCTCGGCGCCGTCGACCTCCAGCCGTTGGATGTTGGTCATCTCGACGAACCGTCCGGCACCCCACACGCCGTCGCGGGTGATGACGAAGACGTCGTCGGCCTCGGTCCCGATCACGACCACGGTGTTGAAGCCGTCACCACCGTCGATCGACACGGGCGCGTTCACCACGTACTGCACGACGTTACGACCGGAGCCCGTGCTGACCTGGCTCTGCGCGTCCTCCTCGAGGAAGGTGCGGATGATGAAGGTGTCGTCGCCGCCCTCGCCGTTGAGTTGTAGGACGGCCCGGTTGCGGAAGATCACGAAGGTGTCGTTGCCGTTGCCACCGTTGATCGTGGTGGCGTGGCTCACCCCGTTGGTCAGCAACCCGCGGGTGGTCGGTGTGAACTCCGGTGCGAACTCCGCGTCGAGGTCGAGCTGGCTCTGCTCGCTGCCGTAGAGCTGGCCCACCTGGAAGGTGTCGTCACCGTCCCCGCCGTTGATCGTGGTGATCGTGGTCGTGTCGTCGAGCGCCACGTGGCTGTTGCCACCGCCGGTGTTCACGACCAGGCCGGCGTTGATGCGCTCGTCGAACACGATCAGTTCCGCATGCTCCCAACGGCTCGCGTTCTCCGGTTCGGGTGCGATCAGGGTGTTCAGCAGCGCGACGAGGCCGGCGCGGAGTAGGAACTGGTCGTCGTCCGGCGTGCCGTTGACGACCAGCAGATCCTCACCGGCATCACCGCTGTCCGCCACCTCGATGCGGGCGTCGCCGTCCCCGGTGAGGTTGACGGTGGAGGTGTCGGATCCCTCACCCCCATCGAGGGTCAGCGTGTCGCCCAGCACCTGCTCGGAGGCCGTCTGCGGGTTGACCGTGAGGTGGTCGTCGCCGTCCTGGCCCTCGACCGTCGTCGGCCCATCCGTCGACTCGATGAACAGCAGGTCGTCGCCCGCACCCGAACGCAGGGTCGTCGTACCGGCGTGGGTCGTCAGGATGCTGGCGACGTGGTCGCCGGAGCCGAGCTCGGCGGTCAGTTCGGCGAAGCCGAGGTAGCCGATGCGGCCGTCGGACATCAGGCCGACCGTGGTCGCCACGGTCCCGCCGCTACCGGCCACGAGGGCACTGTCGTCGATCGTGAGGGGACCGAGGTCGCGTCCGGCGTCCCCACCGAGTGCGTCCCGGAGGTGCACCACGTACGCGTCGCCGGCGCGAGAGACGGCGACGGCAGCAGCATCGACATCGAGCGCCTCCACGAGTGCAGTGCGGACGGTCGCCGCGGAGGCGCGCACGTCCAGCGGGATCGTCTGCTCGCCGCCGAGGGCGAGGGTGAAGGTCCCGTCGATCGCCGTGTCGATCCTGACGACGTGGACGGCGTCAGCCGGCGCGTGTGCACCGTCGATGGTCGTGCCGAACCCGGCGACGGTGTCGTCGGTCAGGTAGCCGATCCGGTCCTGCGTGCTGCCGGTGTCGTCGACCAACAGGGTGCTGTCACCACCACCGCCGTCGATCTCCAGCAGCGCCCGGATCCCGTCGAGATCCCCGCCCTGCGCCGGCGCCTCGCTGCCGACGACGACGGTGTCGTCCCCGTCACCGGCGTCGACCAGGGTGTGGCCGGCGATGGTCCGCACCCCGATCGTGTCGTCGCCTGCACCCGCGTCCAGCTCCGTGCGGCCGCTGTGGGTCGCGGCGATGACGAACCGGTCGTCGCCGGAGCCCAGGACGATCTCAAGCAGTGAGAACCCGCCGTAGGTGATGCCGTCCTCGTGGAGCCCGAGGCCGGTCAGCTGTGTGGCCGTCAGCAGGCCGGCCTGGTCGTCGCGACGGCCGTCCTCGTCAGCGGAGTCGTCCACCCACAGCCGGTCCGTGCCGGCCCCGCCCACGACCTCCAGGGGTGCAGCGATGCCGCCGGTGATGCCGTCCACGTTGGTGCGCCCGGTCGCGTCGGCGTTGCTGCCGACCAGGATCAGGTCGTCGCCGTCACCGGCGTCGACAAGGGTGGGGATGTTGATCCCCCTGACCGCGAGGACGTCGTCCCCGCCGCGGAGGTAGATCTGCAGGTCCTCGATGTTGACCGAGGCCGTGACGGTGGAGCTGCC